>JAYVMZ010000038.1:0-17356 GCA_043758735.1 Betaproteobacteria bacterium | reverse complement strand
GCAGGAAAAAGAAGAGAAAATAATATGTAACGTTATTTATGAGACACTACACTAGCACTACTCACCCCCCTCAACTGGGCCAGCAATCGGAATGGAATGTGGGGTAAATTGAGGGTTATCGTTGAAATTTGTCCGTACTTTTAATTAATTATCAATTAGATACAATCAATTAATGGCGGAAGGGGTGGGATTCGAACCCACGAGAGGCTTGCGCCTCTGCCGGTTTTCAAGACCGGTGCATTTAACCGCTCTGCCACCCTTCCGTGTATTGCTGCTTTGATCCTGTACACCCGACGAAGCGGGTTGGCCTACACTGGTCAAAGTAACGCATTGAACGTCCGTGCGAATGATACCGCATGAGGGCGGAGCGCCTTGCTCGCCATTGAAACTTTGATTGCAGTTGCGTAGTCTTAACAACTGTAATTTCCCTTGAGGAGGCTGTAACAAAATGCAACCTGAAATCCAGTACGGTTCACAGTCCGGATCGCCTTCCGTCGCGCAGAATAAAGTTCTGCGCAACACTTACCTGTTGCTCGCGCTGACCATGGTGCCGACCGTTATCGGCGCGTTCATCGGCATTTCCACCGGCGGCATCATCATGCAGCATCCAATCATGGCGTCGCTGCTGATGATTGGTGCGGTCATCGGATTGCAGTTCGCGATTTCCGCAAACCGCAACAGCGGCCTGGGCGTCGTGTTGTTGCTCGGAATGACGTTCCTGCTCGGCTGGTGGCTGGGGCCGTTGCTCAACTTCGCGCTGCGACTCCAGAACGGACCTCAACTCATTGGCATAGCCGCAGTCGGTACCGGTGGCATCCTGTTGGCGATGAGCCTGATCGCAACAACGACGAAAAAGGACTTCAGCTTCATGGGCAAGTTCCTGTTTGTCGGCATGATCGTGCTTCTGCTGGCCATGCTGGCGAACATGTTCTTCCAGATACCTGCACTGGCCCTGACGATCTCTGCCCTGGTCGTCGTCGTCTTCTCGCTGTTCCTTTTGCACGATGTCAGCCGCATCGTCACGGGCGGCGAGACCAACTACATCATGGCCGCAACCGGCGTATACATCAGCCTTTACAACATTTTCGTCAATCTGCTGAGCCTGCTAATGGCGTTTACCGGCCAACGCGACTGATCGTGGTTGGAAAAAGCAAAAAGGGCGGCCGCGGCTGCCCTTTTTTTTCGCCTTGCGTCCAGATCAATGATCGAACACCGCGATCGATTCCACATGCGACGTATGCGGAAACATGTTGATCACGCCGGCCGCCGTGAGTCGGTATCCGTGCAAATTCACCAACACTGCCGCGTCCCGTGCCAACGTCGCCGGATTGCAGGACACGTAAACGATGCGCGCCGGCGGCATTTCTCCCAGCGCCTTCACCAGCTCCATTGCGCCGTCCCGCGGCGGATCGATAAGCACGCGGTCAAAACGCGCCAGATCCTTCCATTCCTGCGCCGTGATCTTGAACAGGTCGCGGTCCAGGAAACGGCATTGTTCCGTCAGGCCGTTGAGGACCGCGTTGCCATGCGCCCGCTGCACCAGGCGCGAATTGCCTTCGACACCGAGCACCTGGGCGCCGCGCCGCGCGATCGCCAACGAGAAATTGCCCATGCCGCAGAATAGATCCGCAATGCGCTCTCCCGGCTGCGGATCGAGCAGGGTCATTGCACGCCGAACCAGCACGCGGTTGATCTCGTGATTGACCTGCGTGAAATCCGTCGCATCGAAGGGGAATACGAGGTCGTAATCAGGTATGCGGTATTGCAGCGGTTTTACTTCCAGCGGGAACAACGCATAGACAGAATCCGGGCCTTTCGGCTGCAACAGTAGTTGCACTCGATGCGCGACGGCAAACGCCCTGAGTTTCTCGAGGTCTGCATCGTCCGGCGGCTCCAGCACTCTGAGCACCAGAACATCGACGGCATCGCCGATCGCCAATTCGATTTGCGGCAGGCGTTCGCGAATGGATAACGAAGCGACCAGCTCGCGCAGCGGGAACAGCATCGCGGAAATACGCGCAGGCACGACTTCGCAAGTCTGCATGTCGACGACAAAACTGCTGCGCCGCTCGCGGAAACCGACCAGCGTGCCTTTCTTGGCGACGTAGCGGGCCGAGAAGCGGGCGCGATAACGATATTGCCAGGTGGGCCCGTGGATCGGCGCAAGGATGGTCTCTGGCTTCACCTTGCCGATGCGCGCGAGGTTATCTTCCAGCACGCGCTGTTTCGCCGCCACCTGGGCGCGCGGCTCTAGGTGCTGCATGCTGCAGCCACCGCAAACGCCGAAATAGCGGCAGCGCGGCTGCATTCTCGAAACGGACGACCGGATGATGCGTTTCGCTTCGGCGAGTTCGTAACTCGGCTTGCGCTGGAAAGAAACGTACTCGACCGTCTCCCCGGTCAAGGCGCCTTCGATGAAAATGACTTTGCCGTCGAAATGCGCGATCCCCCGCCCTTCCTGATCGAGCGATTCCACCCGCACCGCGGGGCTGACTGGACCCGGTTTCACGCTGTCACGCTACGTCGACCAGCCTGCGAGGAATTCGCGCCAGTGACCTTCGCCGGTTTTCGACAGGGTAGTGCGCACGAGTTCGCACTCGCGCCGGTACTGCGTTTCGTCGAGCGCGCCGCGCACCAGTTGAAAGCGCTGGTAAAGCAGGTAGGTATTGGCGACGTCGGTCTCGCAGTAATTGCGGATCGCGGCGATCTGGCCCTGCTGGAACGCATCCCAAACCTTGGAGCCGTCCATGCCGAGCTTCCCCGGCAGGCCGAGCAGTTGTGCCATCTGGTCGAGCGGAGCATTGCCCCTGCCCTGATACATCGCCAGCACGTCCATCAGGTCGAGATGGCGGCTGTGGTAGCGGCTGATGTAGTTATTCCATTTGAAATCGCGATCATCCTCGCCCATGTCCCAGAAGCGCGCGGCGTTCACGCCATGCACCATCGCGCGGTAGTTCAGGACCGGCAGGTCGAAGCCGCTGCCGTTCCACGAAACCAGTTGCGGCGTGTATTTCTCAATGCCGTCGAAGAAGCGCTTCACCAGATCGCGTTCCGGCTCATCCGGCTCGCCCAACGACCAGACCCGGAAGCTGTCGCGGTCGCGCAACGCGCAGGAAATGGCCACAACGCGATGCAGGTGCAGCGGCAGGAAATCGCTGCCGGTCGCCTCGCGCCGGCGGTCGAAGGCCAGTTTCGCGACCTCCGCGTCGCTGCTTTCCGTCCCGTGGCTGTAGAGCTTGCGCAAACCCGCGATGTCAGGAACCGTTTCGATGTCGAATGCAAGAATTGGAGTCATGAATGCGGATTCGGAACGTCGTGTGTCATCGCGGCACGACCGTCCCTTGTTCGAAATATCAAGGGCGTGAGAATACCGGAAATGCCGGCCTGCCCTGTAACTTTAGGGGCGACGTCCCTGCATCGCCGGGCGCAGAGAATACGCGAATCTTGCGGCGCCGCAAGACGCGTGGTTGAACGCCGCCTTCGCAATAATGTCCGATGATAGACTCTGCAGAAAAACAAGCGCTGCAAGGGGAACATTCGTGAGATCACTCGCCAGCCTGCGCCCGGAACGGCAACCCGCCCTGATGCATCCGGCATTCGTGAAGAATGCACAATTGTCTGGCTGGGTCGCGGAAATCGCCCGGCTTGTCCGGCCCGCCAGCATCCACTGGTGCGACGGATCGCAAGCCGAATACGAGCACCTTTGTTCCCGATTGGTGGCAGGCGGCACCTTTATCAAACTCAATCCCGCACGACGCCCCGGCAGCTATCTCGCGCTGTCCGATCCGTCGGACGTGGCAAGAGTGGAGGAACGCACGTTCATCTGCAGCGCCCGCAGGGAGGACGCCGGCCCGACCAACAACTGGCTCGAACCGCGCGAAATGAAGAACAGGCTGTTGCCGCTGTTCGAGGGCAGCATGCAGGGCCGCACGATGTATGTCGTGCCATTTTCCATGGGCCCGGTCGGCTCCCCCCTGTCCCAGATCGGGGTGCAGATAACGGACTCGGCCTATGTGGCGGTCAGCATGCGCATTATGACGCGCATGGGCCGCCAGGCCCTTGATGCGCTCGGCACCGAAGGCAGCTTCGTCCCCTGCCTGCATTCCGTCGGCGCGCCACTCTCGCCCGGACAGGCCGATGTGGCCTGACCTTGCAACAAGGACCACAAATACATTGTGCACTCCCCGGAGGAAAACGCCATCTGGTCGTTCGGCAGCGGCTACGGCGGCAACGCCTTGCTCGGCAAGAAGTGCCTTGCGCTGCGCATTGCTTCGAACATGGGACGGCGTCAGGGCTGGCTCGCCGAGCACATGCTGATCCTCGGCGTGGAATCCCCGCAAGGCAAGAAAACGTATGTGGCCGCAGCGTTTCCAAGTGCCTGCGGCAAGACCAATTTCGCGATGATGATTCCGCCCGCCGCATTCAAGGGCTGGAAAGTCACGACGATCGGAGACGACATCGCGTGGATCAAGCCCGATACGCAAGGCCGCTTGCGCGCAATCAATCCGGAATACGGATTCTTCGGCGTTGCCCCGGGAACATCGGAAAAATCCAATCCGAATGCAATGGCGACAATGCACGCCAATTGCATTTTCACCAACGTAGCCCTGACACCCGAGGGCGATGTCTGGTGGGAAGGCATGACCGACCAGCCTCCTGCGCAGCTTACCGACTGGCGGGGGAAGCCCTGGACGCCGGGCTGCGGCCGTCCGGCCGCGCATCCGAATGCACGCTTCACCGTTCCGGCCGCGCAATGCCCGTCAATCGATCCCGATTGGGAAAATCCGGCGGGCGTGCCGATCTCGGCGTTCGTCTTCGGCGGCCGGCGCAGCACGACCATCCCGCTGGTGACGCAAAGCTTCGACTGGACCGAGGGCATCTACATGGCGGCCACGCTTGGTTCCGAGACCACCGCCGCCGCGAACGCGAAGGTGGGCGAAGTCCGCCGCGATCCGATGGCCATGCTGCCGTTCTGCGGCTACCACATCGGCGACTATTTCGAACACTGGCTGGCCATGGGGCGCAGTATCCGGCACCCGCCGCGGATCTTCTGCGTGAACTGGTTCCGCAAGGATGCCAATGGCCATTTCCTCTGGCCCGGTTTTGGCGAGAACATGCGCGTGCTGAAATGGATCGTGGATCGCTGCGAGGACAACGCCGGCGCGGCGGAAAGCCCGCTGGGCTGGATGCCGCGCCACGACGACCTCGAGCTGGACGGACTTGGACTGCATGCGGAGCGCTTTGCGCAATTGATGAGCCTGGACCGCGACGCCTGGTTGCACGAGCTCGACCTGCATCAGGAGTTGTTCGCGAAACTTGACAATCACCTGCCGGAAGAATTCCTGCTCAAGCGCGAATCCCTGCTTGCCAGCCTGCAGCGCTCGCCGGCGCGCTGGACCGCGCGCTGACCGCAACCGCGCAACCAAGC
The DNA here is from genome assembly GCA_043758735.1 of Betaproteobacteria bacterium. Taxonomy (GTDB): domain Bacteria; phylum Pseudomonadota; class Gammaproteobacteria; order Burkholderiales; family JACQAP01; genus JACQAP01. Next base: position 11,928 of record JAYVMZ010000038.1, on the reverse strand, counting down.
CCTATTCGGCGGGAAATACCCCGGTAGACAGATAGCGGTCGCCGCGATCGCAGACGATGGTGACGATGGTGGCGTTTTCCACTTCAGCGCTGATCTGCAAGGCCGCCCAGAGCGACCCACCCGACGAAATGCCCGCGAAGATGCCTTCTTCGCGGGCCAGCCGCCGTGTCATTTCCTCGGCATCCGATTGCGCAACGTCGACTATGCGATCGACGCGCTTGCGATCGAAGATGCGCGGCAGGTAAGCTTCGGGCCACTTGCGTATGCCCGGAATCTGCGAGCCTTCGGTAGGCTGGCAGCCGACAATCGTAATCTCGGAATTTTTTTCCTTGAAGTAGCGCGCGCACCCCATGATGGTGCCGGTGGTTCCCATGCTGCTGACGAAATGCGTGATCTGGCCGTGGGAATCGCGCCAGATCTCCGGAGCGGTTCCTTCGTAGTGGGCCAGCGGATTGTCGGGATTGGCGAACTGGTCGAGGATCAGGCCCTCTCCGCTCGCCTGCATCTGTTCGGCGATGTCGCGCGCTTTTTCCATGCCGCCTTGCTTCGGCGTCAGCACGAATTTCGCGCCGAATGCCGCCATGCTCTGGCGACGCTCGACGGAAAGGTGCTCGGGCATGACCAGGATCATGCGGTAGCCGCGCATCGCGGCGACCATCGCCAGGGCAATGCCGGTATTGCCGCTGGTCGCCTCTATGAGCGTGTCGCCAGGCTTGATGCGCCCACGTTCCTCGGCTTTGCGAATCATCGAAAGCGCGGGCCTGTCCTTCACCGATCCGGCAGGGTTGTTGCCCTCTAGTTTCGCCAGGATGACATTGCTGGTCTCGCCCGGAATTCGCTTCAGGCGCACCAGCGGGGTGTTGCCCACAAAATCATCCAGGGTCTTGCCAGTGCCAACGGGATTGCGATCCATATGCGCGATTTTACTCGAACAACGGAGATTCAGCGGTTTGCTAGCAGCCATCCGACGTAGCGGCTTACTCCGGTCTGAACGTCGGAAAACGGCGCCGCATAACCCGCGCCACGCAGGTCATCGAGATTGCCTTCGGTAAAACTCTGATATTTGTCCTTAAGCCCGGAATGGAAAGGGCCGTATTCGATCAGACCCTGCGCCTTCATCTCGGCAAGCGTCAGGGCATCCTTTTTTTGGGCCGCGCGCAAGGCGTTGATCGTGGCAACCGCGACTTCGTTGAAGGTTTGCGATGCGCCAGTTCCGCAGTTGAATATTCCGGATTTCGCCGGATGGTCGAGGAAGTGGAGATTGACCCGTATCACATCGTCGACCGAGATGAAATCGCGACGCTGCTCCCCTTCCGCATAGCCGCCGCTGCCTTCGAACAGCTTTACCTTTCCGGTTTCGCGAAACTGGTCGAAGCAATGCATCGCGACCGAGGCCATCCTGCCCTTGTGCGTTTCGCGCGGGCCATACACATTGAAATACCGCAATCCGACGACCTGTGCGCTGTTGTCTTCCCAGCGTCTGCGCACGATCTGGTCGAACAGGAATTTCGAGTAACCGTAGACATTGAGCGGCTTTTCGTTGGCACGCCCCTCCTTGAACACGGGCCCGGCGCCGTATACCGCCGCCGAAGACGCATAGATCAGCGGCACGGATTCGGACTGGCAATACGCCAGCAGGTCGGACGAATAACGGAAATTGTTATCCATCACGTAGCGGCCGTCCGTCTGCATCGTGTCCGAGCACGCGCCCTGGTGCAGAATGGCGGCGATTTCCCCGTCGAACGAGCCTGCATCCAGCGCCGAACGGAAGTGCTCCTTATCCAGGTAGTCGGCGATGTCGCAGTCGGCAAGATTGCGGAACTTGTCCGCGCGGCTCAGGTTATCGACCGCGAGGATGTCGGTCTCGCCGCGCGCATTCAGCGCCCTGACGAGGTTGGAACCAATAAAACCGGCCGCGCCGGTGACGACGATGTACATAGGTAATCTCAAGGAAAAAGTTCTTCGGGGTGGACCACTGCAGTGCCGAGTTTCCCCACGACGATGCCGCCCGCCTGGTTGGCGAGGCCGACGGCCTCGGGAAAACTCGCGCCCGCGGCCAGCATGACGCCGAGAATGGCAATCACAGTGTCCCCCGCACCGCTGACATCGTACACTTCCCGCGCCACCGCAGGAACGTGAAAGCGCCCGTCCTCGCGGTACAAGGTCATGCCCTCCTCGCTACGGGTAATCAGCAGCGCATCCAGGCCGAGCTCGCTGCGCAGCGTCTGCGCGCGCACGGTCAAATCGTCCTCGCTCTTCCAGCGTCCGGCGACTTCGCGGAACTCCGATTTGTTCGGCGTCAGCAGCGTGGCACCCTTGTAGCGCGAATAGTCGTCGCCCTTGGGGTCGACCAGAACGGATTTCCCCGCCGCACGCGCCGCCCCGATCATGCGTTCGATATGCTTCAAGCCGCCCTTGCCATAGTCGGACAGGATCACCAGGTCGACTTCTTTCAGTCTGGCCTCGAAATCGGCGAGTTTGGACATCAATGCCTGATGGCCGGGTTCGGTCTCGAAATCGATGCGCAGCAACTGTTGCTGGCGCCCGATGACGCGCAGCTTGACCGTGGTGGCAAGGGCCGGATCGCGATGCAATTGCCCACCGATGCCATCGGCGGTCAGCAGTTCCTGGATGCGGCTGGCCGCCTCGTCCTCGCCAACGACTGATAGCAGGCTCGCGCCGGCGCCGATTGCTGCGATGTTGCGCGCCACATTCGCCGCACCACCGAGCCGCTCTTCGGTGCGCGCCACCTTGACCACGGGCACCGGGGCTTCGGGTGAAATCCGGTCGACGTCGCCGAACCAATAGCGATCGAGCATGACGTCGCCCACAACGAGCAACTTCGCCCTTTTGACCGCCTCGCGCCCGATCATTGCGGCCTGCCCATGGAAAAATACTCGATGCCGGCTTCGCGCATCACCACCGGATCATAGAGATTGCGTCCGTCGAAAACGACCGGCGACTTCAGACGCTTTTTCATGTCGTCGAAATCGGGGCTGCGAAATTCCTTCCACTCCGTGACAATGATCAGCGCATCGGCGCCGTCGAGTGCGCCAACCGTGGAAGTGGCGAAACGAACAGCCGGCTCATTGGCGAAAATTTTCCTCGCCTCTTCCATGGCCACCGGATCATACGCGGTGATGCTCGCGCCACGGGCGAGCAAGCCATTGATCACTACCCGGCTCGGCGCTTCGCGCATGTCATCGGTATTCGGCTTGAACGACAGGCCCCAGACCGCAAAACGACGCCCATCCAGTTGCTCACCGAAGCGACCGCGGACTTTCTCAAGAAGACGCTGCTTCTGCGTGCGATTGGCTTTTTCCACCGAATCGACGATGGTCAGCTGCATACCGTATTCCCCCGCGGTGTGCTGCAGCGCCTGAATGTCCTTGGGAAAGCATGAGCCGCCATAGCCCACGCCCGCATAGAGAAAGTCATAACCGATACGCTGATCGGAGCCGATGCCACGGCGCACCGATTCGATATTGGCGCCGAGCTTCTCCGACAGGTTAGCCAGTTCGTTCATGAAGGAGATGCGCGTCGCCAGCATCGCATTGGCGGCATACTTGGTAAGTTCCGCCGAACGCGGATCCATCACCAGAATGCGCTCGTGATTGCGCAGGATGGGAGCGTAAATCTGGCGCATGATCTGTGTAGAGCGTTCGTCGGAACTGCCCACAACGATGCGGTCCGGTCGCATGAAGTCGCCGACCGCCGCGCCTTCCTTGAGGAATTCCGGATTCGACACCACACTGAACGGCAGGTCGAGGCCACGGCTCCTGAGCTCTTCGGCTATCGCCGCCCGCACCCGTTCGGAAGTGCCGACGGGAACCGTCGACTTGTTCACGACCACGCGATATTCGCCCATGCTGCGCCCGATGCTGCGTGCGGCCGCAATGACGTAGCGCATGTCCGCTGAACCGTCCTGGTCGGACGGCGTTCCCACCGCAATGAACTGAACGGCGCCATGGGCCACGCCTTCCTCGACATCGGTGGTGAATCTCAACCGTCCGGCGGCGACATTGTGGGTAACCAGCTGCTGCAATCCCGGTTCATAAATGGGAATGCCTCCGCCGCGAAGCAGGGCAATCTTTTTTTCGTCGGTATCGAGGCAGACGACGTCGTTGCCAAGGTCGGCGAAACACGCTCCCGACACCAGACCGACGTAGCCGCTGCCGATTATGGTAATTTTCATTTCTGTTGCGTCTCCGGAACTGCAATCTCGCGGTTGATCCGAGCCAGGACCGCCAGCGGATCGGCCGCGCGCGTCACCGACCGGCCTATGACCAGATAGCTTGCTCCCGATTCGATCGCGATCTGCGGCGTCATGACCCGCTTCTGGTCGCCAGCACTGTCTTCGGGCAAGCGAATGCCCGGCGTCACGCGCAGGAATCGGCTGCCGACCCGATCCCGGATTTCTCCCGCCTCGTGGGCCGAACAGACCACGCCATCGAGTCCGCAATCCCCTGCCAACTGTGCGAGCTTCAGGGCCTCCGCCAGCGGGCTTGCCTCGATGCCGACCTCGCGCAAGTCTGGCTCCGTCATGCTGGTCAATACAGTCACCGCGATCAACTTCGGTCTGCGCGCTGCAGATTCGGTCGCCTCACGCGCGGCCTGCATCATGGCCCGCCCGCCGAGAGCGTGGACATTGACCATCCAGACGCCCAATTGCGCGGCGGCCTTGCAAGCTTGTGCCACGGTATTCGGGATATCATGAAACTTGAGGTCGAGAAAGACATCGAAGCCGCGTTGCACAATCGCTGTTACCAATGCGGGTCCCGCGGCGGTGAACAATTCCTTGCCAACTTTCACCTTGCAGGCCGACGGTTCAAGACGATCGACCAGGGCCATCGCGGAATTCGCGTCGGCATAGTCCAGCGCAATGATCACACGCGAGCTCATCCGGCAAACTCCTTTTCCTCTGTACGCCGCGGCGGATAGGTTTCCCAGCCGTTGCAGGCAGGACAATGCCAGTAGAACTGGCGCGCCTTGAAGCCGCAGCTTTCGCAGCGGTAGAGCGCCAGGCTGCGAGTGTGCTGGTGCACCAGGTTCTTGATCAATTGAAGTTCGTGGCGGCGTTCGGCCGGCGCTTCCAGCAATTGCGCCTCCAGCAATTTGTCCAGGCCAAGCAGCGTCGGGTTGCGCGCGAGTTCATCGCGTACCAGGCGATAGGCGTGGTCGGCACCGTGAGTATCGAGTTCCCCCTGAAAGATCACGTTCAGCAGGTCGAGCGACGGATTGTTCGCAAGATAGCCGCGCAGCAGTTGCAAACCTTCATCCTCGCGCCCGAGACTGCGATGCGCCGCGAGCAATTTCTCCGCCACCAGGGAGATATAGGCCGGGTTCCGGCCCTCCAGTCCCTTCCAGTATTCGATCGCAGCCTGGGGCCGGCCCTGGCCCATCTCGGCATCGCCGAGCAGGATGTTTGCGCGTGCGCAGCGGCGATTTACGCTCAAGGCTTCGCTCAGATAGTCGCGCGCCTGATCCCATCGCGAATGCGTGAGCTCCACGGCGGCCAGCTCACAGTAAAAATGGGCGATGTCCTTCGCGCTCGACTGGCCGGAAATCGAGTCCATTTTGCGCGAAGTTTCGATCGCCTTCTTCCAGTCCTTTTCCTGCTCGAAAATCTCCAGCAGGAACTTGAATCCCTGCTGCTCGTACTGCGTGCCCTGCAGTTTGCCGAAAAGTTCTTCGGCCCGGTCAAGCAGGCCGGCTTTCAGATAGTCCTGCGCGAGTTCGTAGAGTGCGGTCATTTTCTGCTCCGGCGCGAGGTCGGGCCTGTCGAGCAGGTTTTCGTGCATGCGGATCGCGCGCTCCACTTCGCCGCGGCGGCGGAACAGGCTGCCGAGTGCGAAATGCAACTCGATGGTCTGCGGATCGACCTTGACGACTTCGATGAAGGCCTCGATGGCCTTGTCCGGCTGCTCGTTCAAGAGAAAATTGAGCCCCTTGAAATACGACAACGGCAACGCCCGCGATTCGGTGATGAGCTGCTTGATGTCCACCCGCGCGGCAAGCCAGCCGAACGCGAAGAACAGCGGAAATCCAAGAAGCCACCAGAATTCAAATTCCATGATTCAGACCGGATCCCAGATCAGTACGAGCGATATTCAGTTAAGGGTTCAGTGCACGTCTTCGGGCAGCACCGGCCGCGCGCGCAATTCCTTGCGCAGCTGCAGAATCTCGCGGCGCTGGCGATAGATATAGGCAAAACAGGCGATGACTCCGGCTGCGACACCGATGCCGAAAAATACCAGAACGACCAGAGCCAGCGAAGCGTCCCATTGTGAGCCGAGATAAAAACGCACGGACACCGGATCCGAATTCTTGAGTGCGAAGCCGAACAGCAGAACGAACAGCAGAAGGCGAAGAATCCAGGACAGATAGCGCATCGGCAGAGTCACCCGCGTTGAAGTGCTGAAACGCGAAATTCAGGCAAAAAAAGGCGGCACCATCTCGCGATATGCCGCCTTATTGTCGACCCGTGAAGCAATGCCGCCTGCCTACTGGCTCTTGAAATCCACGCGCTCGCGCAGTTCCTTGCCCGCCTTGAAATGCGGCACATACTTCGCCGGAACATGGACCTTGTCGCCGGATTTCGGATTGCGCCCCACTCGCGGCGGGCGGTAATTCAGGCCGAAACTCCCAAAGCCACGAATCTCGATCCGATGCCCCTGGGCCAGACTTTTCGCCATGGCGTCCAGGATCATTTTCACCGCAAGCTCCGCATCGCTCGCGACCAGTTGCGGGAAATGCGCCGCCAGCTTGGCTATCAACTCCGACTTGGTCATGGCGCTTCCTATTGCGCAGAGTTCTTGTTATCCAGCTTGGCTTTGAGCAAAGCGCCCAGATTGGTCGTGCCGGCATTCGACGAACTGTCGGCGGCATGTTTCTGCATCGCCTCGGACTCGTCGGCCGCATCCTTGGCCTTGATCGAAAGGTTGATGTTGCGATTCTTGCGGTCGATATTGATGATCATCGCATTCACCTTGTCGCCTTCCTTCATGTGCGTGCGGATGTCCTCGACGCGGTCGCGGGCCAGTTCGGACGAGCGCAGATAGCCCTCGATATCGACATCCAGCTGGATCACCGCCCCCTTGGGGTCGATCGACTTCACCACGCCATCGACGATGCTGCCCTTGTCATGGCTGGCAACGAAGTTGGTGAACGGATCGCCTTCGAGCTGCTTGATGCCGAGCGAAATGCGCTCGCGCTCGACGTCGATGGAAACCACCATTGCCTCGACTTCGTCGCCCTTCTTGTAGTTGCGCACGGCTTCTTCGCCGGCCACGCTCCACGACAGGTCCGACAAGTGCACCAGCCCGTCGATGCCGCCCTGCAATCCGATGAAAATGCCGAAGTCGGTGATCGACTTGATCTGGCCGCGAACCTTGTCGCCCTTCTTGGCATTGGACGCAAATTCATCCCAGGGATTCGGCTTGCACTGCTTCATGCCCAGGGAGATGCGGCGGCGGTCTTCGTCGATCTCGAGGATCATGACTTCGACCTCGTCGCCCAGCTGAACCACGCGGGACGGGTGGACGTTCTTGTTGGTCCAATCCATTTCGGATACGTGCACCAGGCCTTCGATACCCTGCTCGATCTCGACAAACGCACCGTAGTCGGTGAGGTTGGAGACCTTGCCGAACAGGCGCGTGCCCGTCGGATAACGGCGCGACAAGCCCACCCACGGATCTTCGCCGAGCTGCTTCAAGCCCAGGGAGACGCGATTCTTTTCCTGGTCGAACTTGAGGATCTTGGCGGTGACTTCGTCGCCAACATTGAGCACTTCGGACGGATGCTTGACGCGGCGCCAGGCCAGATCGGTGATGTGCAGCAGGCCATCGATGCCGCCGAGGTCGACGAACGCGCCGTAGTCGGTGATGTTCTTGACGATGCCCTTGACGACTGCGCCTTCCTGAAGGCTGGAGAGCAGCGCTTCGCGTTCGGCACCCTGAGTTTGTTCAAGTACCGCGCGGCGCGAAACCACAACGTTGTTGCGCTTGCGGTCGAGCTTGATGACCTTGAAATCGAGTTGCTTGCCCTCGTACGGGTTGGTGTCTTTGACCGGGCGGATATCGACCAGCGAACCTGGCAGGAAGGCACGAATACCGTTGACCATGACCGTGAGGCCGCCCTTGACCTTGCCGTTGACCAGGCCTTGTACCAGCGTGCCCTCTTCCATTGCCTTCTCGAGATCTTGCCACGCCGCAAGACGCTTGGCTTTCTCACGCGACAGGCGGGTTTCGCCGTAGCCGTCTTCGAGAGCCTCAATGGCAACCTTGACGTAGTCGCCGACGTTGACCTCGACTTCGCCGCGATCGTTTTTGAATTCGTCTGCCGAAATGAAACTTTCGGACTTCAGGCCTGCATTGACCACGACGAAATTCTGATCGATGCGGATGACTTCGGCCGTAATGACTTCGCCCGCACGCATCTCCTGCCGCGACAGGCTTTCTTCGAACAGAGCGGCAAAACTATTTTCGTTGATCGGGGCGGCGGGGGTTGAGGATTCAGTTTTCATGAGCAAAGGGTGGGACTCGCGAAAAAAACCGTTGCATTTAACGGGTTGGTTTATCTACCCATCAACAGCGGAAAAAATCCCCTCCTGCGGCACTTTGCCGGCGGGATGCGGGTAATTCGTTCAGCGGGATGGGGCCTTGTGTGACGCCGATTCGAACCACTGGAGTATCCGGGCGACGACCTCTTGTATGGAAAGTCCAGTAGTATCAATAATTTGCGCGCCCACGCTCTTTTGCAAGGGCGCCACACTACGCTCGGTGTCACGAGCATCGCGTTTGCGGATGTCTTGCAAAAGGGTGGTCAGGGTAGCATCGAAACCTTTTTCTATCAACTGTTTATAGCGCCGCCGGGCACGCTCCTCGGCGGAAGCGGTGAGGAATACTTTGAGCAAGGCGTCCGGGAACACGACCGATGCCATGTCGCGCCCTTCCGCCACCAAGCCAGGGGCATGCCTGAAAGCCTGCTGGCGGCGCATAAGTCCCTGACGTACCGACGGAAACGACGCGACCTCCGATGCGGCAGTGGAAACCGCTTCCGCCCGGATCGCATCCGTCACGTCTTCCTGGCTCAACAGGATCCTCCCGCCGGTGAAATGCACCGGTAGCTGGCGGGCGATCTCGCCGAGGGAATCTGCATCCTTCAGGTCGACCCGCTCACGCAATGCGCAGAGCGCGACAAGCCGGTAAAGCGACCCGCTGTCGAGATAGTGGAATCCGAGCTGTTCGGCCACGCGCTGCGCCACCGCCCCCTTCCCGGATGCCGACGGGCCGTCTATGGCGATGACCGGGACGGAGGAATTCCAGGTGACCTCATCGAATTGCTCGAAGTAGTCGGGAAAGGTTTTTGCGACGCATTTCGGATCGTTGATGCGCACCGTCACGCCACCAAGGGCCGCCAGCGAAAAACACATCGCGATGCGGTGGTCATCATAGGTATCGATGGCAGCGCCGTCTGTCAGGCGCGAGCCGGCTGGTGGCGTGACCGTGAGGAAATCCGCGCCCTCCTCCACGCGCGCGCCGAGCTTGCGCAATTCCGTCGCCATCGCCGCGATGCGATCGGTCTCCTTCACGCGCCAGCTGGCTATATTGCGCAGCCGGCTGGTGCCATCCGCAAACAATGCCGCCACCGCCAGCGTCATCGCCGCATCCGGAATGGCGTTCAAGTCCAGATCGAAGGCGCGCAATCGTCCGTCCAAAGGCGCCGCAGCCTCGATCCAGTTGTCGTGCATGTCGATCCGCGCGCCCATCGCGGCAAGGGCGCCTGCGAAGCCGACGTCGCCCTGGATGCTGCCGCGACCCACGCCTTCGACACGGACAGGCCCGCAGCCGATGGCACCGGCCGCCAGAAAATACGACGCCCCCGACGCGTCGCCCTCGACGAAAACATCGCCAGGGCTGACCAGGCGGCTGTTTGCCGGGATGGTGAACGAGGACCAGCCGTCGCGTTCGACCTTTACGCCGAATCGCGCCATCAAATGGAGCGTGATGTCGATATAAGGCTTGGAGATCAGTTCACCCACCACCTCGATGGTGATCCGCCTGCCGGCAAGCGGCAATACCATCAGCAGCGCGGTCAGGAACTGGCTGGATACATCACCGCGCACCTGGACTCTCGCGTTGCTGCCCATCGTCGCGGGCCGGATTTCCAGTGGCGGATAGCCTTCGTTGCCCAGATAGTGAATATCCGCGCCGAGGCCGCGCAATGCATCCACCAGATCCCCGATCGGCCGCTCATGCATGCGCGGTACGCCGGACAGCTTGTAGTGGCCATCGCTCATCGCCAGCGCAGCGGTCAACGGGCGGAATGCGGTCCCGGCATTGCCGAGGAACAGATCGGCCCGCCTTTGCGGAAAGCGTCCTGCACATCCCTCGACCGTCACCACACCCTGCTGCGGCCCGGATATTTTTACTCCCAGCAGGTCCAAAGCCTCCAGCATGCGATCGACGTCATCCGACGCAAGGAGATCGTGAATGTGCGTGCGCCCTTTGGCCAGGGCCGCGAGCAGGAGGGTGCGGTTGGAAATGCTTTTGGAACCCGGCAGGCGCACGATACCGGCTGCGCGATCGAGCGGGCCGAGGTCGAGATAGTCCGGATAGACGGCCATGCTTCAGCAGGCTCCAGGCTTCATGAATCCTGTCGCAGCCAGGCGTTGCGCGCATTACGCGCCGTTTCGAATATCTTGCCGAGTTGCTCCGCATCCGCGTCACGGATCAGGCCGGCCAGATGGGTGAGCTGCTGTTGATAAGTTTCAATATCCGCAAGCAGCGCAGCGCGATTTGTCGACGCAATGTCGCGCCACATCTCCGGGGAACTGCTTGCGATGCGGGTAAAGTCGCGAAAACCGCCCGCCGCAAAGCTGAACAAGTCCTGCGCATCGGGCCGCGTTGCAATCATGTGCACCAGCGTATAGGCAAGCATGTGCGGTAGGTGGCTGACCGCCGAAAAGACCCGGTCATGATGCTCGGGCGACATGCGGCTGACGCGGGCGCCGCACGCCTTCCACATGGATTCGATGCGGTCGACGGCCTGGATGTTATTTTCCGGCAGAGGCGTCAGCACGACATTCTTGTCCACGAACAGCCCGGGATGCGCCGCATCGACTCCCGTCAGTTCGGCGCCGGCTATGGGATGCGCGGGCACTACGTGCGCCAGAAACGCTGGCAGCAGACGCCGCACCGCGGCAACGTAGTCCATTTTGGTGCTGCCCGTATCGGTCACAAGCGTTTGCGCGGACAACGATCCGGCCAGTTGCGCCAGCACGTGATCGTTCTGCTGCACCGGTACAGCCAGCAATACGAGATCGGCGCCCTGCACGGCCACGGCAATGTCATCGCTCGCCTCATCAATCACCTTTAATTCGAGTGCGCGTTCGATGTTGGCACGCCCGCGTCCCACGCCGACCACGCGCCGCACTCTGCCGGCACGCCTGAGCGCGACCGCAACCGATCCTCCGATCAGGCCGACTCCGACGACAACCAGTTTGTTGCAGCTGAATTCGCTCAAGGGGAACACCAACCAGGACAGGATGCAGCCATCGAACTTATTTCAATACGGCTTCCAGCGCCGCCAGGAAGCGGGCATTTTCGGATTCGGTGCCGATCGATATGCGAAGATATTCGGGCATGCCGTAAGCTGCAACCGGCCGGACAATCACCCCTTGCCTGAGCAAGCGCTGAAAGACCGCCGCGCCCTCGCCCACCTTGACGCAGACGAAATTTCCATGCGAGGGAATCCAGGATAGTCCGAGGCGAAGGAAGCCCTCCGTCAGCGCTTTCATGCCCTGTTTGTTGAGCAGCGTGCTTTGCTCGACGAATTCGTGGTCGTGCAGCGCGGCCGTGGCGGCTGCCTGGGCGATGTCGCTGACATTGAAAGGCTGGCGCACCCGGTTCATCAGATCGACGACCC
>JAYVMZ010000037.1:0-2276 GCA_043758735.1 Betaproteobacteria bacterium | reverse complement strand
GATGACATCGTCACCATGTGGCGTTTCATGAACGATGCGACACAAACCACCGTGTCCAGCAGAATCGATTCTGGGTAAAGATCAGGGCAGAGCCGGGGGGTTCATCTCCTACGGCCCCGATCCGTTCGCAGCATTTGGCCGCACGGCTTACTTTGTCGACCGGGTGTTGAAGGGCGCCAGTCCTGCCGGGCTTCCAATCGAACAGCCAACCCAATATTTTCTCGTCGTCAATCTCAAGACCGCGAAGGCGCTCGGCATCACAATTCCGCAGTCGATCCTGGTGCGGGCCGATGAGGTGGTACGGTGATGGTTCGCTTTTGGCGTACCGCGAAGGCCGCGAAAGGCCGCTTCATTGGAAAACGACAGTGGGAACCATCTTGACTTCCGGTTTTTCTCTGTGATCTCTGTGGCCCGGCTTTTCTGTCTGGTACTTTTATTCGCCGTCGCGGCGCAGGCGGCGCCGTATCCGGATCCGGTGCACGGCGACTTCGTCGTCCACCATTTCCGCTTCGCCGGCGGCGAAGCGCTTGCCGATCTCAAATTGCACTATTTCACGCTCGGCACGCCGGCGCGAAACGCGGATGGGCGCATTACCAACGCCGTGCTGCTGTTGCACGGCACCGGTGGCAGGGGCGGGGGATTTCTCACGGACGCCTTCGCCGGTGAACTGTTCGGTAGCGGACAACCGCTGGACGCCGCTCGCTGGTTCATCATCGTTCCCGACAACATCGGCCACGGCCGGTCGAGCAAGCCGAGCGACGGCCTGCGCGCGAAATTTCCGCACTATGGCTATGCCGATATGGTCGAGGCGCAGCGCCGCCTCCTTGTCGAAGGACTGGGCGTGGACCACCTGCGCCTGATCGTCGGCACTTCGATGGGCGGCATGCATGCGTGGATGTGGGCGGGCAGCTATCCCGATTTCATGGACGCGGTATTTCCCGTGGCTTGCCTGCCGGCACAGATTTCCGGCCGCAACCGCATGGAACGCAGGCTGATCGTCGACGCCATCCGCAATGATCTGGAGTGGCAGGGCGGCGACTACGGAAAGCAGCCGCAGGGCCTCATGACTGCGCTGAGGATGGTGGCAATCAGCGCAGGCAGCACGAATCGCGCTGGGTGTCATGGAACGCGAGATGGGGAAAGTTGCAGGCGGGCAGTACGTTCTCGTGCCAGCAAGTGACCGCACCCGCGGCCACGCCAGTTTGAACGATGCGGCTTTGTGGAAAGACTACATCGTGGAGTTGCTTGCACGCTCAGCGCGTTGAGGATCCTTATCGAGCTTCAGAAAGCGCTCCGCCATTTCACGCGCAACCAGCCTGAAAGGCAGCTTCATTGATCTTCTGCCATCGACCCAAAACGAGCATGGCAGTACTAAGGAAGCAGACGCTCAATTCACTTTTTCGGTCGCTCCATCTGACACTTCATCGGCGGCACTGTGTCCTTTGCCTCAAAGAATGCTTCGGTCGTCCAGCCATAGCCCGAGCTTTCTTCATCGAATTCGACGGGCGGTTGTCCCGCCTTCGCCAGGCTCAGGATATACAGCGGGGCCATCATCTGATGGTCTTCCGCGCGCATCCATGCCGGACCGGTGAATCCGGTGTACTTCATGCCTTCCATCGCGAAGGCCACTTTCACGGGGTCTACCGTTGCAGCGGCATTCATCGCGGCGGCGAGCATATCCATGGTGCGGTATGGAAGAATCAAATCCATGTTCGTCGTGGACGCGAACCTGGTTTTGTAACCAATCAGCCTTTTCCTCCAGGTGGGATCGGTGGCATTGATGTGCCATCCGCCGATGGATTTCATGCGACCCGCTCCGGCTGGTCCCACCCCTGCCGCCGTGCCGGCAACGGTGCCGTTGACCGTGTAGAACTGCGCTTTAAGGCCAGCTTCCGCACTCCCCTTTATGAGCAGGATCAGATCGTTTCCCCAATTGTTGGTAATGACCGCGTCCGCACCCGATGCGTGGATCTTGGCCACATAGGGCGCAAAGTCTTTGACCTTGCCGAGGGGAAGCATGTCATCGCCAACGATTTCGATGTCGGGACGCCTCGCCTTCAGGAACTCCCGTGAGGCGCGGGCAACGGCTTGACCGGCCGAGTAGTCCGGATTGATCAGGTAGACCTTGCGGATGTCCGGTTGGTTAGCTATGCGATCCACGAGAATTCCAACCAGCGTGTCGGAATGGGCGGTCATGCGGAAATGCCAGAACGAGCACTTCGACTCCGTAAGCGCCGGATCCTGCCCGTTGTAGTCAAGCAGCAGTGCCACCTGAT
>JAYVMZ010000036.1:0-6215 GCA_043758735.1 Betaproteobacteria bacterium | reverse complement strand
CCCGGGGCAGGCGGACCTTCTCGGAAGGGCCGCTAGGTGTGCCCCCCTCTGGGGGGCATAAGGCAAAACCGCGTTCTACGAACGCGGTTTGTTTACTTGAATGGTCATCCATCGCCCCTAGAGATTAAGGGGCAATCATTAGCCATGTCAAGGGTAACCGTTGACCGTATTGCTAACTCTTGGTCAGTTCGCGGCGATTTTCAACTTTTAAGTCCCCGCTGACGCCCTTCCAGAAAGACCCCAGTTTTTGCAGGAAAACGTAACTGGCGGACTTGTGGCTCAGCGGTCCCTCTGGCTCAAAGAATTCGCGGACGTTGATATCTAGGATTTTTTCGTATTTGCGAAGAGTGCTCTTGCTATGGATCAATACAAGCACTCTCCAGCCGAACAGGCGCCCCAGCATCAACATACCCAGGGCGCTTTCGAGTTCGTCGAACACTCCGGTAAAGTTAGTGCTCGCCCGCTCGACAATCTTTTGGAGTTTTAGGGCTTGTTCAGATGACAGGGGAGGGATGCGGACGGGTTTTTTGGCCTTAGCCATCTCGATAGCGCCTCATTGAACGGATAACGCAAAGATCGCCGCAAGGGGCAATGATCGATCATCGCGGTCGGCGCTCGCAGAGACAGCAAGGTCTACGCCGTAGCAACAAAGCGGCGCGGCTAGCGCATCTCGATCAAGGAAGTGGCCCAAAGGTGCTCGCTCGGTAATAGTGAATCATGAGATTGGGGAGTGTAGTTCTCAGTGTTGCTATTTGCGGATAATGCTTGAATTCCTCGTCGAGGAATAAATTCTCGAGATTCCTTAGGTGATGCAGATATATCAACCCGTGTTCGGAAATATTTGTTTGATGTATATGCAAAGATCGTAGGTTGGAGAGCGCGGATACATGCCTCATACCGTCATCCGAGAGGGGAGTCCATGATAGATCTAACCTCTTTAACGACTTGAGCGTTGTTATTTGCGAAACGGCTTGATCAGTGCCACCTTCTTGAAAATCTACTTCAATTTCTTCCAACCGCTGCAAGTTTGCCAGGTAGCGAACGCCTGCGCGTGCGACCGGTGTAGAGGATAATCGAACGCGTCGTAGATTAGTTAGGTGCTGAATATGTTCGATGCCGTCGCCTCTAAAGCTCGGTGACGGCCAAAGGTTCAATGACTCCAACTGGGCAAGGGGCGCTAAATATCTAAGGCTGTCGTCTGTTACGTGACCCGTCTCAAGTGACAGATGGATCAAGTTGGTCAACTCTCGAATACAACGTACACATTTATCAGTTAAACCGGTGGATTCGTAAGCGGTAATTTTTAAGTGCGTAAGACCCGATAGATGAGATAAATATTGCAGATCAACATCCGTCACATTTACTGTCTGGGAGGGATGAGCGTTGAGGACGATCTCAAGCCACTGTAGATCGTCTCCGCCCAGATTGGCAAGATGTGGTAAGGCAGCAGCTTCCCAAATTGTGAGTTTTAGGATTTCATTATCGTAAACCCGAACAGCGCCTTTGGCTGATCCCGTAACCGTCGGTGCGTCGTCCGTGGAATCCGCCCGCGTGTCAATGAACTCCACTTCTCCTACGCATGCGTCGTCAGGAAAGCTAACGATACGGTAGGGATTGTTTCTATCCGTTTTCATCGGTAGTGCTTCTCTTGTAGTCCGGGCTGATCCGAAGGGATCGACGCGCAATTCGAATCGCTATACCAGGATGCGCATTACTCCACACTATTCGGCTCAATTATCCCCGACCAATGCTTTACATAAACAGTGAACTTCATTCTTGAGAGGACAGTCCTGCTCAGTCGCGTTGACATACCAAGGTTTCCCTCCACCACGGCGACCTTAAACTTCGCGATGTTAGATTGTTCATGATTTGCTACGGAGGTGACCGCAATATCAAACTCGATTCCGGAGCCTGCTCTCGCATCCTTCGAGTACCTGGTGAAGAAAAGCGTCTCCGCGCTGGCGAGGGGCTCACCAAGTTTGGCTGTCGGAAATCGCCGGTTCGCGGCATCAATGCCTTTAGCAACTCCCCATAAGCTCTCAGCAACAAAGTCGCTAAGCTCAATATCTTGCCGCTGACTTCCAAGACGTCTGTCGCACTTCGTGAAAGCTTCACGAATCGAGACAACGGCAAGGATGGTGCCTATTACAACAATCCATCCCGCGACCATCATGCCGACGCTACCCATCAAATGGTCGATGTAAAATATGCCGCCCCCAAAGAGCAGTAATAAGACAATCGCCAAGCAAGGCAATCGATTATTCTCGAAGCATGTCATTTGGAAACCTCATTTGCAAAACGGAAGCTTACCCGCGGGTAAGTAATACGGCTATTGCCGGTTTCCCCAGTTCCGGATCGTCTTGGGGTGACCCCCAAACAAGATCGGAAAAGAACCAAGTTTGACATTACTGCGGCCAACCGACTTGCGGAATTCGTGTATTATGCGCGCCTGAAATCAGACACTTAGCAGCGCACTAAGGACGTGAATATTCCACTAAGCGCGCATATTACATCCATAAAATCAGATACATATCAGAATTCGATTCTCGGATTGTGATTCCGGTTGTCGTGGGTTCGAGTCCCATCAGCCACCCCATCTTCTCTTCTTCTACCCGCAGTTTTTTCCGCGCTTTCCGATGATCCGCCATTCATGATAGTCCTGCGCGCCTTGCAACTGCGGCGCGGCGTCAAAGTGTTGTTCGAAGACGTCAGCCTGACTTTCAACCACGGCCAGAAAATCGGCGTCACCGGCGCCAACGGCAGCGGAAAATCCAGCCTTTTCGCGCTGCTGCTCGGCGAACTGCACCAGGATGCGGGCGATCTGGAGATCCAGCCTGGCCTGGTCGTCGCCCACGTTGCGCAGGAAACGCCCTCCACGGATCAGCTCGCCATAGAGTATGTGCTCGACGGCGACGCGGAACTGCGCCAACTCGAGCGCGACCTTGCGGCCGCGGAACAAGCGCACAACGGCACGCGCATCGCAGAACTGCATGAAGACCTGCACCGGGTCGGCGGATATGCGGCGCGCGCCCGCGCGGCGCAGCTCATGCACGGCCTCGGCTTTGTTGATGCGGAGATCGAGAGGCCAGTGGAGCAGTTTTCCGGGGGCTGGCGAGTGCGCCTGAACCTGGCGCGCGCGCTGATGTGCCGTTCCGACTTGCTGCTGCTCGACGAACCGACCAACCACCTGGACCTGGATGCCATCGTCTGGCTCGAGCAATGGCTGTCGGGCTACCCGGGCACGCTGCTGATGATTTCGCACGATCGCGAGTTTCTCGACACCGTGGCGAACGCGATCTGCCATATCGAGAACCAGCGTGTGCGCCTGTATGCGGGTAACTATTCCGCATTCGAAACGCAGCGCGCGATGCAGCTCTCCCAGCAGCAGGCGACCTTCGTGAAGCAGCAACGCGAAATCGCGCACCTGCAATCCTTCGTCGATCGCTTCAAGGCCCAGGCCACCAAGGCGCGCCAGGCGCAAAGCCGCATCAAGGCACTTGCGCGCATGGAGAAAATCGCCGCGGCGCATGTGGATACCCCGTTCGAGTTCGCCTTTCGCAAGCCGGCGGTGCAGTCGGATCCGATGCTGGACCTCGATGGCGTCGACGCCGGCTACGGCGACACTGCGGTACTGCGCGGCATCCGCATGACGCTGCGCCCAGGAACACGCGTGGGCCTGCTCGGGCGCAACGGCGCCGGCAAATCGACGATGATGAAGCTGCTTGCGGGCGTACTGGCGCCGCTCGCGGGCCAGCGCGTGGAAGGCAAAGGCTTGCAGATCGGCTACTTCGCCCAGCATCAACTCGAACAATTGCGCCCCGACGAGAGCGCGCTATGGCACCTGACACGCCTGTCGCCGAAGACGCGCGAACAGGAATTGCGAGATTTCATCGGCGGGTTCAATTTCCACGGTGACCAGGCGACCGAACCGGTGGGGCCGATGTCCGGCGGCGAGAAATCACGCCTCGCGCTGGCGCTGATCGTCTGGCAGCGGCCCAACCTGCTGTTGCTGGACGAGCCGACCAACCACCTGGACCTGGAAATGCGCCACGCGCTGACCCTCGGCTTGCAGGACTACGAAGGCGCGCTGGTACTCGTGTCGCACGATCGCAGCCTGCTACGGGCAACCGCCGACGAGCTTTGGCTGGTGGACGAGGGCAAGGTTGTGGAGTACGACGGTGACTTGGAAGATTATGCCAGGCGCCTGCGCGTCAAGGAGCAGGGGGAGGCTCCCGGCGCGGAGCCGGCAGTCAGCCGCAAGGAGCAAAAGCGCCAGGAAGCCGAAGAACGCAACCGCCGCTTCGCTCAGCGCAAGCCGTTGGAGGCGCGCATCCGGTCCGCCGAGAAGGAAATCGAAACGCTCGGTGCGGAAAAGCTGCGCATTGAAAAGATGATTGCCGCCCCCGATATGTACGGCGAAGCCAGGAAAGACGACCTCAAGCGCTGCCTGCTGGAGCAGGCGCAAATCGCGAAAAAGCTCCAGGGCGCGGAAGAGCGCTGGATGGTGCTTTCTTCCGAGCTCGAAACGCTTGTAACAAGCGGTTAGCCGGCGGAACTTGGGATGCCGGCGGTCCTCTAACGTCACGTTTACTTTTTTCAGAAAGGGCAATACGTGTTCAAACGCATCGTGCTTTTCCTGATCACCAACCTTGCGGTCCTCTTCGTCCTCAATATTACGATGAGGATACTCGGTGTCGATCGCATGCTGGCGCAGTCCGGTGGCGGCCTGAACCTGAGCGCATTGCTGCTCGTTGCCGGCGTCATCGGTTTCGGCGGTTCGCTGTTTTCGCTGGCGATATCCAAATGGTCGGCCAAATTCATGACCGGCGCGAAAGTCATCGACACGCCGCACACGGAAGCCGAACACTGGCTGGTCGAGACAGTGCGCCGGCAGGCGCAGCAGGCGAACATCGGCATGCCGGAAGTGGCCATTTACGATGCGCCGGACGTAAACGCGTTCGCTACCGGCATGAGCAGGAATAACGCCCTGGTTGCCGTGAGCAGCGGCTTGCTCAACGGCATGACGCGTGACGAAGCCGAAGCGGTGCTCGGCCACGAAATCACCCACGTTGCCAACGGTGACATGGTCACGCTGGCACTCATCCAGGGTGTGGTGAATACCTTTGTGATCTTCCTGTCGCGCGTCATCGGCAATCTCGTCGACAAGGTGGTATTCAAGACCGAACGCGGCAGCGGCCCGGCTTTCTGGATCACGTCGATCATCGCTGAACTGGTGCTGGGCATCCTCGCCAGCGTCATCGTGATGTGGTTCAGCCGTCGGCGCGAGTTCCGCGCTGATGCTGGGGGAGCCTCGCTTGCCGGGCGCGAAAAAATGATCGCCGCCCTGCAGCGGCTCAAACAGGTCCACGAGGCGCCGCAGTTGCCTGCGCAGATGCGCGCCTTCGGCATTTCCGGCGGACAGACCGGGGGGCTGGCGCGGCTGTTCATGTCGCATCCGCCGCTCGATGAACGCATCGAGGCGCTACGCGCCGATCGTTGAAACCGGTTTTGGCAGGAACGGACGCCCGCGCAAGCGGGCGTTTTGCTTACGGCTCCGGCGAGTGCGCCGAATTTAGCAAACGAGCGCTCAGAAGGTGTGCACGCAAACCGAGAGGGTTTGCCCGGCGTCGCGCTCCAGCGTCACCTGTTGGCGTTGCGCGCCCGCCAGCGCCGCGAGCAGCGGCAGTGCGCGCGCGCACGGATTGCCGGTGCGAAGGCGCTCCAGTGCAACATCATTCATCCGCGAAATTTCCTGCGGGCGTGCATCCATTTTGACTTCGAGTTCGGCCATCGTCCGATCCGTGCGATCGCGCGTGAAAAGCAGCGCGGCGCCGAATGATTCGACTACGCGACGCACACCTCCGATTGGCTCGGGATACGGTGCGTCGTAGGCGACCAGCAGGACCTCCTGTCGATCGACCTGCACCTGTGCGGCCGCTTCCATCAATCCGATGGCAAAGCTCCAGTCGTATCCGCACAGACTGGTCGAGGGGTGATGAGAGTGCGTGGCGATGCCCCAGTAACCCGACGGCGCGTTGTGCACCGAATTGTGGAACCGCGTGGGCGAAACCTGCCTGTCCGACCCGGCGAGCGTAATGCAAATGTCGTTGATGACGTCCCCGTCGCCTCCGGAAGAAACGAACACGGTTGCCACGGAATCGACCGGCCTGCCGGCGGAGGTGAGCGCCTGGTGCCCGACCGCCAAAGCTAATTTG
>JAYVMZ010000035.1:0-6040 GCA_043758735.1 Betaproteobacteria bacterium | reverse complement strand
TGGTTTGGATGTTGCTGGAAAAAGCCGATGTCGATGCCAAGAAACGCAAGATCATCTGGAAAGATGGGCAAAGGCTCTCGATTACTGAGTGCGCGCAGCAGATTCACGCCGACTGCTCGGACTTTCCGCTCGAGCTGATCGAAGCGCACGTGATCGGATGGCTCGAAATGGAATTCGCCCCATCAACCTACTCCGAGAAACAACTAGACGGGCTCGATCGGCTCACCGAGAAGTGGATCGACGATCACGAGCGGCAAGCGAAGAACGGTTGAAAACGGGGGAGAACTCGGCACTCTTGAGTAACTATATCAATGTGTTAAGTTATTTTATTCCAGGCGATTCCGGATCCTGGAATCGTTTCAGATTGACGCGAACGCGTCGACAATTCAGTATTCCGCCGACAAAATGTCCGCGCTCGCGAGCAGACAAAAACAAGACGGAGGAAACATGTTCTGCAGCAAATTGGTATGCGCGGCATGAAGAAAATCGTCCGCATCGGTGCCGGATCGGCATGGTGGGGCGATCGCATCGAACCCGCAAAGTGGAACGCCGAACGCGGCGACCTCGATTACCTGTGTTTCGAAACCATGGCAGAAGCGACCATTTCCGCCGCGCAGGTGCGCAAGCGCCGCGATGCGTCTTTCCCGGGTTACGACACTTATCTCGACGATCGCATGCAGGCGGTCCTGCCAGGCTGCATCAAGCGCGGCACCAAAATCGTTACCAACCAGGGCTGGATCAATCCCGACGCGGCGGCCGAGCGGATTGTCTATTGGTTGAAGAAGCTCGGCGCGAAAGGCATCAAGGTCGCCTCGGTCAACGGCAGCCTGATCACCGATCGCGTGCTGCAGCTCACCGACAAAATTCTCGAGAATGGCAAACCGACTTCGACGCTGACCGACAGTCTGGTTTCGGCTGAGGTTTATCTCGGCGCTGAGCCAATCGTCGAAGCGCTGAAGCAGGGAGCGCAGATTGTCGTGTCCGGCCGCGTAGCCGATCCGTCTATTTTCATGGCGCCGATGATGTATGAATTCGGCTGGGATGCGCTGGATCATGCCCGCCTCGGTGCCGGCAACGGCCTCGGCCACCTGATGGAATGCGGCGCGCAAGTCACCGGCGGTTATTTTTCGGATCCCGGTTTCAAGGATGTGCCCGAGCCATGGAACCTGGCTTTCCCGATTGTCGAAGTCGAGGCAGACGGTTCCGCCGTGCTGACCAAGGTGCCGGGCAGCGGCGGCGCGGTGAATCTGACGACGGTAAAAGAACAGATGCTCTACGAAGTCCACGATCCGGCGAACTACATCACGCCCGATGTCGTCGTCGATTTCACCACCAGCAAGCTCGAACAGGTCGGCCCGGACCGTGTACGCATCACCAACATCTCCGGCAAACCGCGCACGCCGACACTGAAAGTCTCGATCGGCTGCACCGAGGGTTTCATCGGCGAAGACATGTTCTTCTACGCCGGGCCGGGAGCGCTGCGCCGTGCGCAACTGGCGAAGAAAATCCTCGAGGAGCGCTTCAAGATCGTGAACCTTGTCGCGGAAGAATACCGCGTCGATTTCCTCGGCCTGAATGCCATCCATGGCGCCATGACGCCGAAAGACGCGCCGGAACCTTACGAAATTGCGGTGCGTGTCGCCGCACGCACGAAGACCCGTGAAGAAGCGATCAAGGTCGGCCGCGAAGTCGACGGGATGGCCGTTTCCGGCGTCGGCATGACCGGCAAGCGCGTGCCGCACCAGGACCGCACGCGCGAAATCATCGGCGTGTGGTCGTCGCTCGTGCCTCGCGAAAAGATAATACCGTCGATCAATTACTACGAAAGCTGAGAAAAGCTTTGAACACGAAGGAACACGAAGGAAAAACGAAGGGTCACGAAGGGAATCGAATAGCACGTATCGCTACCGATGCCAGATGGAGCCGCTGTTCCGTATTCACGCTATGCATTTCCCATCCCCGTTTGATCTTGGCCGTCCTTCGTGCTCCTTCGTTTTTCCTTCGTGACCCTTCGTGTTAAATGCGTTTCGATTTAGGAGGGAATGGATGAAAGTCATGCTGCAACACGCCGCCCACTGTCGCTCCGGCGACAAGGGCAATACGTCGAACATTTCAGTGATTGCCTACGTGCCCGAGTTATATCCTTACCTGAAGGAACAACTGACGGCCGACAAATTCAAGGCGCACTACGCCGGTGTCGTGACCGGCAAGGTCACGCGCTACGACGTGGATGGCTTGCACGCGCTGAATTTCGTAGCCGAGGGCGCACTTGGCGGCGGTGTATCGCGTAGCCTGTGCCTGGATAACTACGGCAAATCGCTTTCCGCGAGAGTGCTTTCGTTTGAGCTTGAGATACCCGATTCGCTCAAACCGCAACTGCGCGGAATGCCGTGACGACGTGACTACGTGACTGTCGGATAAACCCGATAGGGCTGCCTTCGCATTTGACCTTACGAGTCAGGATAGTCACCTCAGTCTCGTCAACAGGAGCGCGCCATGGCGACTACTTTAGGCAGCGGCAACTTCAAATACGAAGTCATTGAAGACTGGGCGCAGATTCCCGACGGCTGGTCGTTTTCGGATGTCGCAGCAGTAGCGGTAGACAGCAAGGACCGTGTCTACGTCTTCAACCGTGGCGAGCATCCGATGATGGTGTTCGATCGCGACGGCAAGTGCCTGCGTTCCTGGGGCGAGGGTGTGTTTCATCGCGCGCATGGCCTGCATATCGGTGCCGACGAGTCGCTCTACTGCACGGACGACGGCGACCATAGCGTGCGCAAGTGCACGCTCGACGGCAAGGTGCTGCTGACCATCGGCATTCCCGGCAAGCCGGCGCCTTACATGAGCGGCGAGCCTTTCCACCGCTGCACACATACGGCACTATCGCCGCGCGGGGACATCTACATTTCCGACGGTTACGGTAATTCGCGTGTGCACAAATATTCGCCGGACGGCAAGCCGATCAAATCGTGGGGCCAGCCTGGCACGGGGCCCGGTGAATTCAACATTCCGCACAACTTGTGCTGCGACCAGGAAGGCTGGGTTTACGTCGCGGACCGCGAGAACCACCGCGTGCAAGTATTCGACGTTGACGGCAACTACGAGACTGAGTGGCACAACCTGCACCGGCCTTGCGGCATGGTCATGGAGACGAAAAGCAATCCGTTGTGCTACATCGGCGAGATCGGACCGACCATGCCGGTCAATCGCGAAGTGCCCAACCTCGGGCCGCGCATCAGCATCGTCGATAACGAAGGCCAGCTCCTGGCGCGCTTCGGCGCCGCGCACGCGGGCTACGACCGGCCCGACCAGTTCGTTGCTCCCCACGGCATGGCGGTGGATTCGCATGGCGATATCTATGTCGGCGAAGTTTCATTCACCGCCTGGTCGCAGATCTATCCGAACAAGGAAATACCGAAGGGGTTGCGCACGCTGCGCAAGCTGGTGCGCGTGCGGTGAGTTCAGTGCTGCGTGCTGGGCGCTGCGACAGACCCGCGGGGCCGGTGACTTGTGATAGCTTTCGCGCATGTTTGATCTGCTGATTCGCGGTGCCACCGTTTTCGACGGCAGCGGCGCCGCACCAGTCACCGCCGACGTGGCAATTCGCAACGGTCGTATTGCCGAAGTGGGCAGGCCGGCCGGCGGCGCACGTCGAGTGGTCGATGCGGACGGCCTCGCGCTGATGCCCGGCATCGTGGATGTCCATACCCACTACGACGCGCAGATTACCTGGGATCGCACCCTGTCCCCCTCGCCGGCCCTCGGCGTCACCACCGTGGTGATGGGCAACTGCGGTTTCGGCATCGCTCCCTGCCCGGCATCCCAGCGGGATACGATGCTGAAGAATCTGTCGGTGGTCGAAGGCATGGATCTCGACGCGCTGCTCACCGGCACCCGCTGGGAATTCGAGTCGTTCTCCGACTACCTCGCGCAATTGCGGCGCATTGAGCCTTACGCCAACGTAGCCGCGCTGGCCGGTCACTCGACTATCCGCACGGCCGTGATGGGCGAGGAAGGCTCCACCCGCGTGCAGCCGACGCCGGGAGAGCTTGCACGCATGCAGTCCCTGGTGCGCGAGGCGCTCGACGCCGGGGCGATCGGACTGGCATCGTCGTTTTCCCCCAATCACGCGGGCTTCGGCGGGCGTCCGATGCCGTCCACCATCGCCACCGAAGCCGAATTGCGCGCGCTCGTCCAGCCGTTGGGTGAACTAAAACGTGGCGTCTTCGTGATGGCAACGGGACCGCGCGCCACGACGGAGTTCATGGAATCGTTGGCCGCCGCCACCAGCCGGCCGGCCTTCATGGTGACCGTGCTCACCATGTACAACGATGCCGCACCAGACGTGGCGATGGCCTACTACGAACGCTGCGCGGCGGCGCGCGCGCGCGGCAACGAAGTTTATATTCACGCCAACTGCCACCCGCTTTCCTTCGATTTCACGCTGCGCGATCCGTATCTCATGTTTTCGCACGACGCCTTTGACCGCGTGAAAACGGCGAAGCCGGAAGACCTGCCCGGCATCTATGCCGATCCGGCGTTTCGCCGCCGGTTCCGGGAAAACCTGGCTAACCCGCAGCCGGGGATCCTGTTCTACGGCGACTGGTCGAAAGTCGAGGTCGAGGAACAACCGGTCAGCGCACTGGCGCGCGTCGCCGGGCGCGATCCGCTCGATTGGTTCTTCGATCTGCCGCTCGATACGCCGCTGATCGCCAAGCTGTTCCAAAACAACGATGCCGGCGTGGCGCCGCTGCTCAGGCACGAATCCGGCGTGTTGGCACTCTCCGACGCGGGCGCGCATCTCATCTTCATGTGCGACGCGGGTTTCGGCTTGCACTTCTTGCGGCACTGGGTGCGCGAGACCGGAACGTTCACGCTTGAGGAAGGCGTGCGCCGGTTGACCTCTGACCCCGCCGCGAAATACCGCATCCCCGATCGCGGCCGGATCGCACCAGGGGCGTGGGCGGATCTGTTGCTGTTCGATCCCGCGACGGTGGGCCTATCCGCGCTCGAACGCCGGCGGGATCTGCCAGCGGGCGGCGCACGCATGATTCGGCGGCCGGAAGGCGTTCACGGCGTGTGGGTGAACGGTGGACAGATTCACGACGGCAGGGACTACCTGCCACTCGAATCCGGTCCCGGACAGGTGCTGACGAAGTTCCTGCAATGATCACGCTCAGGCGGATTGCCGGTTCGCTGGGGGCAGAAGTTGAAGACGTGGATCTGTCGAAACCGCTTTCTGCCGGATTGGTGGCGGAACTGCGCCGGGCGTGGCTGGAAAATCTGGTGCTGTTTTTCCGCGATCAGCCGCTCACCCCCGCGCAGTACCTGTCATTCGCGCAAGATTTCGGAACGCCAGCCGATTACCCGCTGCTCAAGGGCATCGAGGGGTTCCCGAAGATCATCGAGGTCAAAAAGCTGGAGCGCGAGCGGATCAATTTCGGCGGCATCTGGCACTCGGACACGGCCTATCTCGACACGCCGCCGATGGCCTCGATGCTGCTCGCGCGGGAAGTGCCGCCTCAGGGCGGCGACACGCTATTTGCCAACATGTACCTGGCCTGGGACGCGCTTTCCGCCGGCCTGCAGGACCTGCTGCGTGGACTCAAGGCAGTCAACACTTCGGCAAAAGCGGATGCCTCGAAAACGCGTGAAGACCGTGTGCGAGAAGATGGAAAACCGGCAATGCAGTTCACCGCGGAACATCCGGTCGCGCGATCGCATCCCGAGACCGGCCGCACCGCGCTGTACGTGAACGCCGGCCACACGGTCCGTTTCTCGGGCATGACCGAAGAGGAAAGCCGGCCCCTGCTCGACTACCTGTTCCAGCACCAGGTACGCCCGGAATTCACCTGTCGTTTCGCCTGGCGGCCGGGATCGATCGCGTTATGGGACAACCGATGCACACAGCACAATCCGGTGAACGACTACCACGGTTACCGGCGCGTCATGCACCGGATCACGCTGGCGGGAGACGTTCCGCGCTGAATTATCGAGCGAATAGTACGTAGCGGGATGTTCAGGCGTCGAATATTGCGTA
>JAYVMZ010000034.1:0-5829 GCA_043758735.1 Betaproteobacteria bacterium | reverse complement strand
TTCACCGTTCACCGTTCACCGTTCACCGTTCACCGTTCACCGTTCACCGTTCACCGTTCACCGTTCACCGTTCACCGTTCACCGTTCACCGTTCCGCGTCTTCGAATTATTCGAAGGATTGGTTCAAAAGCGCTCGCTATCAATTCACGGCGGGCGCCCGCATATTGGGATATCTTGAAAAGGCCTTGCCGGTGGTGGCAGGGCTCCCAATGGGAGAATCAAATGAACGCCTTGAGAAAAAGCAGCGAGCGCGGTTTTGCCGACCACGGCTGGCTGAAGAGTTTCCACACGTTTTCGTTCGCCGGTTACTACGACCCGAAGAACATGGGGTACGGGCCGCTGCGCGTGATTAACGAAGACCGCGTCGCGCCGGGGGAAGGCTTCGGCAGGCACCCGCACCGCGACATGGAGATCATCAGCTACGTGCTCGACGGCGAACTGGAGCATAAGGACAGCATGGGGACAGGCTCGGTCATCCGTCCCGGCGACGTGCAGCGCATGAGCGCCGGCACCGGCGTGTTCCACAGCGAGTACAACCCTTCGCCGAAGAACAGCGTGCACTTCCTGCAGATCTGGATCGAGCCGGACGAACTGGGCGTCAAGCCGAGCTACGAGCAGAAATTCTTTGGCCCCGAGGAAAAGCGCGGCAAGCTGCGCCTGCTTGCTTCACCGGACGGCCAGGATGGTTCGGTCACGGTCCACCAGAACGCGCAACTGTATGCGGCGCTCGTGGACGGGGATGAGAAAGTCACGCACGAACTTGCCCGGGATCGCAAAGCCTACGTGCACGTTGCGCGCGGCAGCGTAAAGGTGAATGGTCAGCCGCTTGGCTCGGGCGATGCGCTGAAGATCGAAGGCGAATCAGAAGTCGTCATCGATCAGGGCGACAAGGCCGAGGTGTTGGTGTTCGACATGGCATGAGCTGACGCGGCGGCGGTCCTTCAGGCGGGCCGTCGCTGCGCGCTCAGTTCAGCTTTACGTACTCGTAGTCCACCGGCAGGTTGTTGACACCGCGATCCGGCGGCGCGATCCAGCCCGCCATTTTTCCCGGCTCGACCACGCGTTGCATGAGGCTGTGCACGAATGCGCGGTCGGATTCGCTCGGAATCCATTCCGGCATGCGCCGGTCGTATTCGGCCTGGCTGACCGGTTGGCCTGCGGGATCGGCCGGCACATTGACCCACGCGCCGATGCTGCGGTGGAAGCGGGCGCTGGGCAGGCTCAGCCTGGCGTCGTAGCCGGCGCGCTGGATTGCCATGTTCCAGCGCTTGAGTCCCAGCTCGCAATCCTTGATGTATGACCCGCGAATTACCTCGTTCATCGCATTGCGCAAGCTGACCGATTCCCGGCCTTGCGGCGTTTCCAGTTCGTAGGTCGCATCGCTGCAGACGTGATCTTCATACTGCGTTTCGTCCGGTCGGCCCTTGATGCCATTGGCGAATGAACTTGCCGCGTTGGATGAGACTTCGGAGCCGAAGAGATCCAGCGACGAGGTGAACCAGAAATTCATGTACCGCTGTATCGTCGGCAGATCGACGGCGCCGTGGTTGCGCACGGCGACAGGGTCGTCGCTGCCGATCTCCTTCATGACCTCCAAAGTGCGCTTTACCACCCGCCCGACGCCGGTTTCGCCGACGAACATGTGATGCGCTTCCTCGGTCAGCATGAAGCGGCAGGTGCGCGCCAGAGGATCGAAGCCGGATTCGGCAAGGCTCTTCAACTGGAACTTGCCGTCGCGGTCGGTGAAATAAGTGAACATGAAAAACGACAGCCAGTCGCTGATCGGCTCGTTGAACGTACCGAGAATGCGCGGCTTGTCGACATCGCCGGAATGGCGCGACAAAAGCTCTTCCGCTTCCTCGCGCCCGTCGCGCCCGAAATGAGCGTGCAACAGGTAAACCATCGCCCACAGGTGGCGGCCTTCCTCGACATTGACCTGGAACAGGTTGCGCAGGTCATAGAGGGACGGGCAGGTCAGTCCCAGCCTTTGCTGCTGCTCCACCGATGCAGGCTCGGTGTCGCCCTGCGTGACGATGATGCGGCGGAATTGCGAGCGCAGCTCGCCGGGAACCTGCTGCCACACCGGTTCGCCGAAATGGTCGCCGAAGCCGATGGTGCGGTCGGGAACCTGGTCCGCCAGGAATATCCCCCAGCGATAGTCCGGCATCTTCACCGCACCGTAACTCGCCCACCCTTGCGCGTCCACGCCAACCGCCGTGCGCAGATACACATCCGCCCGCGCCGAGTCATGCGGCCCCATTTCCTTCCACCATTCGAGAAACCGCGGCTGCCAATGCTCCAGCGCGCGCTGCAGCGTCCTGTCGTTCGCCAGGTCGACGTTGTTCGGGATTCTTTCTGAATAGTTGATGCTCATCTTGATCTCCTGAATCTTTTTCACCACAGAGGCACAGAGGCACAGAGGAAACCAAGATCGCCATAGTGAAGATGCGCGCTACGTTGATCGAGCAGAAAAAATGGTCGCCCGCTATCGGCAGTCCATGCACCATCCGATCTTATCTGCGCCCTCTGTGCCTCTGTGGTGAATATTGTCCTTAAACTCTTTCCCAATTGAACTTCGGCTTGCTGCCGGTTCCAAATACTTTCAGCGCGCCCTTTTCACCGACGGCATTCGGGCGATTGAAAATCCAGTTCTGCCACGCTGAGAGCCTGGCGAAGATGCGTGTCTCCATGGTTTCCGGGCCGGTGAAGCGCAGGTTGGCTTCCATGCCGGTCAGTGCATCGGGTGACAGGCTGGTGCGCTCCT
This sequence comes from Betaproteobacteria bacterium, assembly GCA_043758735.1. GTDB lineage: Bacteria > Pseudomonadota > Gammaproteobacteria > Burkholderiales > JACQAP01 > JACQAP01. The sequence goes on along the minus strand of JAYVMZ010000034.1, from coordinate 3,065 downwards.
CGATGGCGAGGCGGACTTCTTCGCTCCAGTCGATGTCGTCCGGTGCGAACGTCACCAATCCCAGTGCAAGTGCGGCGTCCGCCCCGATTCTGTGGCCGACCCGGGCTTTCGCATCTGCAACCGGCTGCGGCTCGTTACAGAAACGGTTGGCGATGCGACTCACGCCGTTGACCATCGGCAGCGTGCCGAAATTCATGTCCGTAAGCACGATGATGGGCGCTTGCGCTTCGTCGTCCGGCGTCTGCAGCATGAAGCTGCGGTCTGCTGCCAGCAGAAACTCGGCCAACGTTCCCGCGAAGCACGATTCCTCGTCGACGATGGCGAACAAGGTTCGCGACGATACATCCAGCCGCGCCAGCGTCCGCCGCAGCATGCCCAGCGTTTCGCGCACGAACCAGTCGTCGGCCAAATCCGTCATGGTCGCATCGCAGGACAGCACTTCGTCCGCCGCCCCGCGTGTCTGCAAAATCCACATTCCAATGTCGAGGTCGTTGGTGCGCAACATGAGGATGGCGTCGTCGAGTTCGCGCGCCATCATCAACGGCCACCATTGCGCGCCCGCGGCGTGGATGCCGGGCAGGTCCTTCGGCTGCGCGGCTTTGGGTGCGGATACGGTGATCGTTGCAGTACGCGCATTGCGGTCGATGCCGACGTCGACATGGCTGTAGTGATACCCGGTGCCATCGATCATGCGTGAAAGCGGCGCCAGCGCGATGCCTTTGCCCGAACCCGCGCGCCCGCTCTGCGCGGCGAGCGCAGTGACGCGCGCCTTTATCGCATCGCCGAACTGCTGGGGTTTGGCGACCTGGTCGACCAGCTTCCATTGTTTCGCACGATCCGCGCGCACGCCCTCGGACGTCGAGCAGAACACGTCAGCCAGGTCGCGACGCACCTTCCGCTTGTCCGTCAGCCGCGTCAGTCCGCCCGTGCCGGGCAGCACGCCCAGCAGCGGCACCTCCGGAAGGCTCACGGTCGAGGAGCGATCGTCGATCATGAGGATCTCGTCGCAGGCAAGCGCGAGCTCATAGCCGCCGCCGGCGACCGTGCCGTTCACGGCGGCAAGGAATTTCAGGCCGCCATGACGGCTCGAATCCTCGATGCCGTTGCGCGTTTCGTTGGTGAACTTGCAAAAATTCACCTTCCACGCGTGGGACGAAAGCCCCAGCATGTAGATGTTCGCGCCCGAGCAGAACATGCGCTCCTTCGCACTGGTGATCACCACGCATTTGACTTGCGGGTGCTCGAAACGGATTCGGTTGAGCGCATCATAGAGTTCGATGTCGACGCCAAGATCGTAAGAATTGAGCTTGAGCTTGTAGCCCGGCTTCAATCCCTTGTCTTCGTTCACGTCCATCGAAAGCGTGGCGGTTTCGCCGTCGATGGAAAGGCGCCAATGGACGTAGCGATCCGGCTGCGTATCGTAAGTGGTCGGCGGCTGCGCGCCGGCCTTGTCTTCAAGCACTGCACTCATGGTTTTCTCCTCACCTCAGGTCGCGATGGCGCGCTTGAGGTCTTTCAGGCTTTGTTTCAGGCTGCGAGCGGCGGTGTCTACCACGGCATTTGCCTGCCCGTATAACGGGGCGCGGCTTTGCAGGATGCGTTTCAGGTCGGCCATGGCCTGTGTGTTGCCTTCCATCGGACGCATGTCGCCCTGGGCCATGACGCGCGCCATGTGCTCTTCCGGCTTGGCCTTCAGCCAGACGGTGAAGCACGACGACCGCAGCAAGTCATACGTGGCGGATTCGGAAACGATGCTGCCGCCGGTGGCGATTACGCAGCGTGCCTGCCCCTCGAGGATTTTCTCCAGGCAGCGTTGCTCGTAGCGGCGATAGCCCTGCTGACCGTACAGCAGGAATATTTCCGACAGGCTGGTCCCGGCCTCGCGCTCGATCTCGCGGTCGAGTTCGATGAACGGCACCTTCAGCTCGCCGGCGAGTGCCTCGCCCAAAGTGGACTTGCCGGCGCCGCGCAGGCCGATCAGCGCGATGCGCTCGCTCCGCCCGGCAGGATTGCCGCCGAAGTTGCGCTGCAGTTGCGCGCGCACGCGCGCGAGGCGTTGCCTGGGCAGGCGCGCCAGGAATTCCTGGATCAGCGTCAGCTCCAGTGCCTGCTCTTCGTTCTCGCGCAGCAGTTCTGCCAGCGGCAGGCCGAGCGTGCCGGCCACCTGGCGCAACAGCAGCACCGAAATGTTGCCGCGGCCCGCTTCCAGTTCAGCCAGGTAGCGTTCGGAAACGGCGGATTCGCGGGCCAGGGCCTTGCGTGTCAATCCGCGACGCAGCCGTGCATCACGCACTTTACTGCCCAGGCGCGCAAGGAAATTCTCGCCCGCTGTGGCCTCGGCCGGTTTCGAATCGCGTGCGCCCATTGAATTGCCTTCCTGTGAACATGGATAATAATGCAGGTATTTATATTGCACTGCATGATATTACATCTCTCATCATAGTCCATAATGGCGCCAGATCAACTCCCGGTTGAATGGGGCGAGGGAAAGCGATGCTGGCACTCAGGATACTGGTGGGAACGCAGACGGGTGTCGCGCAACTGGTCGCGCAGGAGATCGAGTTGAGGCTCGACGGCAGCGACATAGGCGTCAAGACGCGGCTGATGGACGACATCGACGCGACCGTATTCGCAGGGGGCGGTGTCTTCCTGATCTGCACGTCTACGTACGGGCAGGGAGACGTTCCCGACGGCGCCAGGCCGTTCTACGATGAGTTGCTGAACAAGCGACCGGATCTCTCAAATGTGCGCTATGGCCTGATCGGGCTGGGCGACAAGGGCACGCACGCCGCCACGTTTTGCTTCGCGGCGAAGAAATTCGACAAGATCCTGGGTGAACTGGGTGCGGTGCGCATTGGCGAGCCGCTGTTCAACGACTCCAACACGGAGTTGCCCGAGGATGAAGCGGCGCAATGGATGGAAGGCTGGATCGTGTTGTGCCGCTCGCAACTCGGCATCGAGGCTTCCGCCTAGCAGCCTGTCGGACTTAGCAATTTGACGCTAAGCAATATGCGTGTAGCACGCATTTAAAGGCGGTAAAGGCTTCCTGGAAAATTTTGAAAGCA
>JAYVMZ010000033.1:0-8398 GCA_043758735.1 Betaproteobacteria bacterium | reverse complement strand
GATTCCGCAACCTGACCGACGATTCCGGGCCAAGCCCAAAATCGGTCACGATCAAACGCAATCCCCGGTCACGATCAAACGGAATCGTCGGTCACGTTCGTCCGGAAATCGCGGTCACGATGGTCCGGAATACGCACGTCTCACCCAGGTGGTCGCCCAGGCGGAGCGCAATCAGTGGAACGCCGGGGTGTTGTTCATCGATCTGGATCGCTTCAAGGTGGTGAATGACACCCTGGGGCACGGTATCGGGGATGAACTGCTGCGCCAGGTTTCCGCACGCCTCAACGCGACCGTACGTAGCGGCGATACAGTGGGCCGCCTGGGCGGCGACGAGTTTGCGGTCATCCTGGGCGTGCTGCACCAGCCTCAGGATGCGGGCATCGTCGTGCAGAAGATCATTCGTTCGTTCGACGAGGCGTTTACGTTGAACGGGCGCGACATGTTCGTCACGGCGAGCATCGGCATTGCCGTCTATCCTCCAGACGGGTGCGACCCGGATACCTTGATCAAGAACGCGGATACGGCGATGTACCGTGCCAAGCAGCTCGGGCGAAATAATGCGAAGTTCTACACCCCGGAAATGAACAACCGGCCCATGGAACGGCTCGAGCTGGAAGTGAGTTTGCACCGCGCCCTGGAGCGAGGGGAGTTCCTGCTGCACTACCAGCCCAAGGTGAGCACGCGCAATGGCAAGCTGGTCGGCATGGAAGCGCTGTTGCGCTGGGCGCGGCCAGGGCATGGGTTGGTCTCGCCGGCGGAGTTCATCCCGATTCTGGAGGAGGCCGGGTTCATCGTGCAGGTCGGCGAGTGGGTCCTGCGTGCGGCTTGCGCCCAACTCACGGCATCGATCTCGGACGGATTCCGGCCTGTGCCGATCGCGGTGAACCTGTCAGCCAGGCAGTTGCAAAGCGCGGGCCTGCTCGACATGGTCCGCAAAATCTTCGATGAAAGCGGCGTGGATCCGGCGCTGATCGAGCTGGAGATCACCGAGAGTTCACTGATGCACAATACCGACGAGGCCGTGGTCTTGCTCAACGAACTCAAAAAGACCGGCCTGCGGATTTCGATCGACGACTTCGGCACCGGTTACTCCCGCCTGGCTTATCTGAAGCGCTTTCCGGTGGATACACTGAAAGTCGACCGTTCCTTCGTGCGCGAGGTCAATGTGGATGAAAACGATGCGGCGATTGCACGCGCGATCATCACCATGGCCCACCAACTCCGCCTGAAAGTGGTGGCCGAGGGCGTGAAAACTGAAGAGCAACTGGCATTCTTGGTTCAAAACGGCTGTGACGAAGCGCAAGGCTTCCTGTTCAGCCGGCCGGTGCCCGCCGAAAAGCTGCCCAGCCTGCCAAAGGTGTACCTGGTCACCGCATGAGCGCTGGCCGGCATCGTGGTCAGCAACAAGTCCGGATATTCGGGCAAAGCGACCACGCTTGAAAGAATCCAAATCACTCTACCGAGTTCGCCGAGCGGGCCAGTCCATCCCCATCAAAGGCCCAAATGCCCATCGCAAACGATGTTGTAACCTGCGTCAACCATCCCGAACGGCGCATGAACCGGAACGACCGTCCCGCCGTTCTGCATCCCGTTGACCTGGTGGACGGCAAGGCTGCGCCGGTTCCCAACCGGGGGATTTTTCTGACGCCCTATATTTGCCTCGAATGCGGTTACGTCGAGTTTTACGCTGTCGATAAACAGGTTGCGATGGCCGCGCTAAGCAACGGCGAAGAGGCGGACGACTCGCGCGCAATGCTCCGAAAGCTGCTCCACGAATCGACCTGAAGGGGCTGCCAGTCCCCTTTTTGTCATCGCGGAGCCGGCACTGACCTCTTTTGCGAAGTAATCATCGGCGAGTGACGCCTTGCCCGGGCCGCGCGTCGCGCATGTGGCAACGAGGAATTCCTGCAGCCGGGACAATCCAGACGGCGGGCTCGTAAGGGCGCGCCTTGTTTTCACAGACTCGTCAGATATTGGGCCAGCGCGTCGATTTGTTCATCTGTCAGGTTCTTGACCGTCGGCCCCATGACGTCGCTGACCCGCGCGCCATCCCGGAAATCCTTGAGTTGCTTGACGATGTACGGATATTTTTGCCGTGAAACGCGCGGGAATTCGTTCAGGCCCTTGAAATTCGGCTGGTGGCAGGCGACGCACTGGGCCTCGAATGCGATTTTCTTGCCCTGGTCGATCATCGCCGGATCGCTTTTCGCGGTGCTGCGCACCAGGGTCTGTCCGGAGAAATATTCGGCCAGGTCCTGCGCGTCCTGATCCGACAGCACGACGGCCGCCGGCGACATCATCGAGTTCTTGCGAGTCCCGTCCTTGAAGGCCTTGATCTGGCGATAGAGGTATTCCTGGGTCTGGCCGGCGAGGCTGGGATAGGCGCTGGAAGTGGAGTTGCCATCGGTGCCGTGGCAATGCGCGCAAGAATCGGATTTGGCGGCGACGGCGCTCCCAATCGGCGTAAACATAGTCAGCGCCAGCCCGAAGGCGAACAACGTCCTTTTCATTACGCTCTCTCCCGTATAGGTATTGTCTTGAAATCGTGCGACCCGCGTGCCGAATTATAGGGTATCGGCGTGTAGACTGAGCCCTGCCTCCGGCGATCGCAACCAGAAATGAGCAACCAAGATCACGTCCTGGCGTTTTACAGCCGCCATCCCATTTCGCTGGAACAGATTCTTGCCGGCGCAAAGTCCCGGCGAGGGCATCTCGATGCGCTTGCGCCGGGGGATCTGTTCCCGTTCGACCAGGACCACTATGGCGGCCTGCCCGTGGTCGATGCCCTGGCGCAACGCGCCCGCATCGGGCCCGGCAGCCAGGTCGCCGATTTTTGCGCAGGGCTGGCGGGCCCGGCGCGGTATCTCGCCCACAAGTACGGCGCCATCGTCACCTGCATAGAACTTAATCCGCATCGCGCCCCGGGTGCGGCAGATCTCACGCAACGGGTTGGTTTGGCACACCGCGTGCGCGTCGTGCGCGGGAATGTCATGCATGTGCCGCTCGCGGCGGACTCGATGGATGCCGTGATCAGGCAGGAGGCGTTGCTGCATGTGCCCGACAAGCGCGCGGCGTTGTCGGAGGCCTACCGCGTGCTCAGGCGCGGCGGACGGCTGGTTTTTACCGATTGGGCGGAACACCGGCCCCTGCTCGAAGCGGACGCCAGATCCATGTGGCGTGGCATCGCAGCGCAGTCGGTGCAGAGTTTCCTTAGCTATCCGCAGATGCTGCGCGAAATCGGTTTCCGCAACGTCACGTTCGAGGATCTGACCTCGGACTGGGGGAAAATTCTCGAGGAACGTTTCGCGATGTATCGCACTTTGCGCGAGGAGACTACCCGGCTGCGCGCCCTCGGGCGATGACGAGTTCTATCGTTCCTATGCACGCCTGGTTGCTCTGGTACAGGAACGCACGCTCGGCGGCGGTCGTTTCGCTGCCGAGAAATAATCCGCTGGCCGGTATTTCAGCCGCAGCAGGGTCTCGTCTCTCATGTTCGCCAACAATATCGCGCTCACGTTCGCCTGCCCGCGTGAAAGTATAATTCGTCAATAAAAACGGGCCGGGAGTCGTTATGCGTTTATGCACCATCAAACGGGACGGGAGGGAACAGGCGGCGGTCGTTACCGCCTCAGGCATCGTGCCGGTTGCGGCCATCAATGCCCATCTGCGCAAAGCGTGGCCGGAGGATTTGCACGCATTGATCGTGCAAGGCATCGACCGGCGCATCCTGGCCGACGCTGGGCAAACCACGGTCAGGCTCGACCCGGCTTCCGTGCAATACGGGCCGCTATACTGGCATCCGCGCAAGATACTCGGCATCGGGTTGAATTACCGCGACCACGCCGCCGACCTGAACGCGCCGTATCCGACCGAGCCGGCGTCGTTCATGAAATGCGACAACACCATCATCGGCCCGGGCGACACGATCGAGCTGCCACCGCAGTCGGAGCGCGTGACCGCCGAGGCGGAGATCGGCGTGATCATCGGCCGTACCTGCCGGGACGTATCGGAACAGCAGGCGCCGGACTACATTGCCGGCTATTGCCTGATCCTCGACATGACCGCGGAGGACATCCTGCAGAAGAATCCGCGCTTCCTGACGCGCTCGAAGAATTTCGACACCTTTTTCTCGTTCGGCCCCGAATTGATCACTCCGGACGAAGTGCCCGATGTGCTGAAGGTGAAGGTGGGCACGTATAACAACGGCAAGCTGCATCGCGAGAACGTGGTCGCGAACATGGCCTTTCCGCCGTACTACCTGATCTCTTTCCATTCGTATGTCGCGACCCTGTATCCGGGCGACATCATCAGCACGGGCACCCCGGGAGCGGTCGTCATCCGCGACGGGGATCTGGCGGAATGCCGCATCGAGGGTCTGGGCAGCCTCTCCAATCCGGTCAGGACGCGCTCCGGCGCCCCCGGAGGGGCGTAAACGAAAGCGGCGGTCCGGCGTTTAGGCACTGGGATAACATGACGGCCGTGCGCCGCTATCCCCGCCTGCACGGGTGGGGACAGGATGGCGCCGGGATGAAAACGACTAAGACACACTCCACGGAGGAGCAATCATGCATTTAGGAAAAGTATGTCGCGGCCTGTTCGGGCTGCTGGCGATGTTGCAACTGGGCGGATCCGCGTTCGCAGCGGATACGATCAAGATCGGTTTTCTCGACCCCTTGTCGGGTCCGTTCGCCAATGTCGGCGAGCATGGCGCACGTGAAGCCCTGCTGGCGATCGAAGGCGTCAACGCCGCCGGTGGCGTGCTGGGCGGCACCAAGTTCGATCTCGTGACATTCGATACCAAGAGCAGCCCGCAGGAAGCGCTGATTTCCCTGAAGCAGATGACCGATCAGGGCATCCGTTTCTTTTTCATGGGCAACGGCTCCAACGTGGCCATCGCGCTGTCCGACGCGGTCAGCAAACACAACGCGCGCAATCCCGACCAGACGATCATGTTCCTGAACTATGGCGCGGTCGACCCGAGCCTGACCAACGACAAGTGCAGCTTCTGGCATTTCCGTTTCGATGCCGATACGGACATGAAGATGCAGGCGCTGACTAACTACATGACGCAGCAGAAGGGCATCAAGAAAGTCTATCTGCTCAACCAGGACTACGCGTTCGGTCAGGGCGTATCCCGGGCGGCCAAGGCGATGCTGGCGCAAAAACGCCCCGACGTCGAAATCGTCGGCGACGATCTGCACCCGGTCGGCAAGGTGAAGGACTTCGCGCCTTATGTTTCGAAGATCAAGGCGTCCGGCGCGGACAGCATCATCACCGGCAACTGGGGCAACGATCTGTCGTTGCTGGTCAAGGCCGCCAAGGAGTCGGGCCTGAAGGCCGATTTCTTCACCTACTACGCCGGCATCGTCGGCGGCCCGACGGCGATCGGTCAGGCGGGCGAGGATGTTCGCCAGGTCAGCATGTGGCACAACAACGTCGGGGACGCCGGATCCAATGCGCTCGCCGAGTCGTATCGCAAGCGGTTTCCGGACGTTAAGGACGACTTCTTTTTCCTGTCGCTGAAAAATGGCGTCGAGATGCTGGCCAAGGCGATGAACCAGGCCAAGTCGCTCGATCCGGCGATGGTCGGCAAGGCGCTGGAGGGCATGAAGTACCACGGCATCACCGGCGAAGTCGAGATGCGCGCCGACAACCACGAGTTGCTGCAGCCGCTGTTCATATCGAGTTTCGTGAAGTCGGGCACCAAAGGCGTCAAGTACGACGTCGAGCGCACCGGCATGGGCTTCAAGACTGAAGGTCGCGTCGAAGCAAAGGACACGGCGTTGCCGACCACCTGCAAGATGGAACGGCCCTGACCGCGTCGCCTCACGCATTTGAAAAAAGGCCGCGGAAACGCGGCCTTTTTGTTTCTTCACCTACGCATTGCCGATGGCGCAAAGGTGCAAAGCGCCATTGCCGGGGTCGTCCGCCAGCGACAGGCTTTGTCAGGACAGGCTAATTGTTCAAGAAATCCGAGGGGTAACGTGTAGTCGCTTAACGACAGGCTCGTGCCGGAAACGCCGCGCTTACTCCGCCCGCGGGGGAGGGACCACGGGCGGAGGGGCGGTGTTACAAAAACGTCAAAGCGTGCCAGTCACGACCAGCTTGAAGGCAAAATACAATCCGAGAGCGAGACAGCCGTAGACGAGAATGTCGCCGCGCTTCCCGAACATCGTCGCATTGTCGAAATAGCGTTTGGCGCAGGCGGCGACGCCGACGGCAGCCAGCAGCGTCACGATCGCCATGGCGGGGTGCTGGGCCCAGAAGCTGCCCAGGATAGATTCTATCCAGCCACCACTGCGCAGGGCTTTGTAGATCAGGCCGCCAAAGCCGAGCAGCAGCAGAGACAACAGCAGCAAATGAAACAGCGTCTGGATTCCCTCCTGCAGGATGAGCAGGACGCCTCGCGCGGGACGGTCGGTCAGGCTTGATGACGGATCAAACAACATGGGATTCACCTCGTGGATGGAACTTCATGGGTGACTGTTGCAACGCCCGTGCCACGAGCGAATTCCCGCGGGCGGTCAATCAGTTAGCGCGGGCACCCCAAGGCAGTGGCCGCCCAAGGGTCGGTTTGACCGTAAATACGTCGCTACCCAACGACCGCGGGTCGGACAACAAACGAAATCGGGAACCCGGAAGAAAAATGCCGGATCAGCGCTATTGGGTGTTTTCAGAAGTCCCGCAATGCAGGAAGTGGCACTCGCGCTGGCAATCCTGCGAAAAGCCGCATTCGAACAGGCCGATTCTGGCGGCGCCGGAATCGGCCACTCCGCACTCTTCGCCGGCCGGCATCTGATTGAGATTCGGCCGCCACTCGCAGATGTGGCAGCCTGCCGTCAGGCCCGGCAATTCGAGCGATTCGCTGCGCGCCGTGGGGATCTTCGACATTTCCTCCGCGGCGGCGGGCCCGGCGACGGCCAGCAGCACCGCCATGCATGTGGCGAGAAATTGCGACACTTCAGCGTGCTCCGCTACGAATGCAACAGGGCCATTATAGGCGCTCGCCCGGCAGCGCGACGAGGGTGCGCCGGTGCCGGCGCCCGGCGAGGAAGCCCGCGATCAGCACGCCCGCGATCACGATGAGGCAGGTCGCCGCCTTGAGCAGGTCACGTTCGTAAAGATGCGGGATCAGCATGGGCTCGTGCAGCATCATTTGCGCGGCTGTCCAGGCGAGCACGCCGGCCCCGATGTACACGATGACCGGAAAGCGGTCCACCCACTTCAGGATCAGGGTACTGCCCCATACCACGATGGGAATGCTGATCAGCAAGCCGAGCACGACCAGTAGAAAGCTGCCCTTCGCGGCGCCGGCGACCGCCAGCACATTGTCCAGGCCCATCAAAGCATCGGCGACGACGATGGTTTTCATTGCGCCCCAAAAATTATCGACCGGTTTGCCGTGGGCATCCGCGTCATGGGGCCTGGGCACGAGCAACTTGTACGCAATCCAGACCAGCGCCAGACCGCCGAGGAAGCGCAGGCCCGGCACCATCAGCAGCCACACCACCACGAGTGTCATGGCGGCGCGCACGACGATGGCGCCGACCGTCCCCCAGACGATTGCCTTCTTCTGCAAGGTGGCGGGCAGGGAACGCGCGGCGAGCGCAATGACGATGGCGTTGTCGCCGGCCAGCACGAGGTCGATGACGACGATCGCCAGCAGCGCGGAAAGAAACTCCACGGAAAAAATATCCATTAATTTCGTCCACCGCCCCATACGGGTGGAAAAGCCAGGCGGGAAAGTCGGGGCGAAAAAACCTTTACCGGCTGGTAAAGGTCTCGCGACAGCAGTATTTTCCAATCGTAAGATGAGGCTGAAATATCGAGACCACCTCGGTCAGAGCGGCGCGGGTCACGAAGCAGTCGTTCCCGGCGATGATTTCCAGCGCCCGCGGGGACAGCGCCGTATCATCCTTCAGGAGATAGCGCAGCACGATGTTGGTGTCGATGCCGATCATCGCGATGTCCTGCGCTTGTGCTCCTTGCGCACGGCTGCGGCCCGTACTGCCCACGCGATATCCGCTTCCGTCGCCGCCCGACGCCGAGTCTTGAGGATGCCGTAACCCTCCTCCGGCCCAATACGCTTTCCGGCCCCGACGGGGCGCAGCAGTATGCCTTCGGCCGTGCGCTCGAAAGCCACCTCGCTGCCGACGCGAATCTGCTCGGCCTCGCGCACGTGGCGAGGGATCACGACCTGCCACTTGCTGGAAACCTTCGACGTGTCCATGGGGGCGCTCCTGATCGTTCAACGATGGTAAGACGTATTTTGCCTGACCGCCGCAGCGCTCGCAACTCATAGTCTCTTCCAATGGCATATGAGGCTGAAACCGGTTCCGTGTTTCCAACGGCATAGGAGGCTGAAATAAGGATTTTGGATCGATCATCTGTCGATGGT
>JAYVMZ010000032.1:0-2978 GCA_043758735.1 Betaproteobacteria bacterium | reverse complement strand
GACCACCCGCGTTCCGGCGAACTGGTGGCGATTTCGCGCGCCGACAGCTGGTTCACTTATTATCATTTTCTGGATGACGCGCATGCGCCGGACTATGCGCGTACCGTCGATATCCATCGCAAGCCGGGTTACGACCCGGTCGAACTGTTTCTCGATCCGACGCTGCCGCTGGTCAAGGCGCGCATCGCCTGGAAACTCGTGCAAAAGAAACTCGGGATGCGTTATCTCATGGACGTGATCTCGCTGGACGCGACCCTGGTCAAGGGTTCGCACGGCCGTCCGACCGATCATCCGGACGAAGGTCCGTTGTTCATTACGTCCGCTCCGGAGTTGCTTGAAGAAGGCCCGGTGGCTGCCACCGACGTGAAGCGTTTGCTGCTGGAACATGTATTCGCCGCGGGAAGCACACTGAGGCGGGTAGCATGAGCAGGAAGCAGGGGCCCCGCGTGTTTGAGGAGATGCGACCGCCCACGATTGCGACCAGCCGCCGACCAGGGAGCATACGCGGCCCTGCATTGGTTAAGGAGGCGGCCGCATGAAGCCCGACGCCCTGCTGAAAGCCTGGCTCGAAACAAGATTGCCGGCGGATGCGCGTGCCTGGCTGGACGATGCGGCAGGTAGAATCCGCAGCGGCAACGACACCGACCTGTACCGGTCCGTGAGCCTGGTGACGCGCAAGGTCGGCAAGGCGGATCTCGCGCTCGCGCCGAACGAAAGGGAGCGGGCTGCCACCTTGCGTGCAGGGTGGGATCCTTCGGACTGGAGCCTCGATCAGGCGGCGCGCATTTACTTGCTGCTGGTCTCCGGCACGGATGGCGCGACTTTCCTGCGCCGCCTCGATCAGCTTTGCGACACTGCGGACATCGGCGAACTGGTCGCCTTCTATCGCGGCCTGCCTCTGTACCCGGACCAACCGCGTTACGTACTACGTGCGGCGGAGGGCATCCGCACCAGCATGAAGGCCGTGTTCGAGGCCGTTGCGCACCGCAATCCGTATCCTGCGGAGCAGATGGCGGAACCGGCCTGGAACCAGATGGTGCTGAAAACCTTGTTCATCGGGAGCACGCTGCATCCGATTGTCGGCCTGGACCGGCGCGCCAATCCCGAACTGGCGCGCATGTTGTGCGACTATGCCCATGAACGCTGGTCCGCGGGACGTCCGATCAGCCCGGAATTGTGGCGCTGCGTCGGTCCGTATGCGCGCGGGGACATGCTGCGCGATCTCGGGCGCGTGCTGGAAAAGGGGACCGATCCCGAACGCACTGCTGCAGCGCTGGCGCTGGCCAGTTCGCCGGATCCGGAGGCAACCGGATTATTGTGGGCGTATCCTGAGCTTTGCCATGCTGTAAACGAAAAAAAGGTGAGCTGGCAGACGCTGGCAAATCCGGCCTGACCGTATCGACTACTGGAGGCAACCATGCGATTCATCGATCCCCATATCCACATGAGCGCGCGCACGACCGACGACTATGAGCGCATGGCGGCGGCCGGCATTGTCGCCCTCATCGAGCCGGCCTTCTGGCTGGGGCAGCCGCGTACCCAAGTCGGCAGCTACATCGACTACATGTCGAGCCTGGTCGGCTGGGAGCGTTTTCGGGCCGCGCAATTCGGCATCCATCACTACTGCACCATCGGCCTGAACAGCAAGGAAGCCAATAACGCAGCGCTCGCCGAGCAGGTGCTGGAGATTTTGCCGCGCTACCTGGTGAAGGAGGGCGTGGTGGCTGTCGGCGAAATCGGCTACGACGACCAGACGCCGGTCGAGGACAAGTACTATCGCGCCCAGCTCGCTCTGGCCAAGGAATTCGACATGCTGGTGCAGGTGCATACGCCGCATCGCGACAAGAAGAGCGGCACGATCCGCAGCATGGAAGTCGCCATCGAGATGGGCGTGAAGCCCGAGCATGTCGTCATCGACCACAACAACGAGGAAACCGTTCAGGACGTGCTCGACCGCGGCTTCTGGGCGGCGTTCACCATCTATCCGAATACCAAGATGGGCAATGAGCGCATGGTGGAGATCGCGCGCAAGTACGGTTCCAACCGGATGTTCATCGACTCGAGCGCCGATTGGGGTGTATCGGATCCGCTGGCTGTGCCGAAAACTGCGCGCCTGATGCTCGATCGCGGCATTCCTGCCAAGGATGTCGAAGCGTTGTGCTACGGCAATGCGCTGAAGGCCTTCGGCCAGAGCGGCCAGATGAAGGAAGAGCACTGGCTCAGTCCGGCGCCGGTCGACCAGCGCATGCTCTTCGAGGGCAATTCGGTGCTGCGCGGACAGACGCCGCGCGTCGGCGAGCAGCCGCCGATCGCCGAGCGCATGGATTCGGTCGCCTTCAAATAAGCACCAGCGGACAAGTGGAAAAGCCATGAGCCTCGAGTTGGTCAAGTCTGGCGCGGAGCCGGACAAGGAAGAAAAGGTTTACCACCAGGAGTTTTCCGTCCGGTATGACTATCCGGTGCATTTCACCGAACACCTGTTCGCGCGCGACAATCCGGTATTCGCGCAATCGATTTCGCGCCGCGAGCCGGGCAAGCGTCACCGCGTCGTGGTCTTCGTGGATTCCAATGTCGCAGCAAGCTGGCCGGCGCTGGTGCATGACATCGCCGCCTACGCAGAGGTGCATGCGGAGGTCCTGGACCTCGTCGGTCGTCCGGAAATCGTGGCCGGGGGAGAGCAGGTCAAGAACGATCCCGCGCTCGTCACCAGCCTGCAGCGCCGTCTGGTCGAACTCAACATCGATCGTCACTCCTTTGTCGTCGGCATCGGCGGCGGTGCTTTTCTCGACATGATTGGCTTCGTTGCCGCCACCACGCATCGCGGCATTCGCCACATTCGCGTGCCTACCACGGTGCTGGGGCAGAACGATTCCGGCGTCGGTGTAAAGAACGGCGTCAACGCCTTCGGCATGAAAAACCTGCTGGGTGTGTTTGCACCGCCGTTCGCCGTGCTGAACGACGCCCTCTTTCTGCGCACC
>JAYVMZ010000031.1:0-2297 GCA_043758735.1 Betaproteobacteria bacterium | reverse complement strand
GCCTCGCCCGAAGGCTTGTTTTTTCCGGATACCTATCTCTTTGCGATGGCTTTCAGTGATCTGGCGCTGCTCAAGCAGGCCTATGCAAGAATGCAAACCAAGCTGCAAGTGTTATGGGAAGGACGGGCATCGGGCCTGCCCCTGAAGAGTCCCTATGAAGCCTTGATATTTGCTTCGATCGTGGAAAAAGAGACTGGCCGCAACGACGAGCGGGAAATGGTGGCCGCGGTTTTCATCAACCGGCTCAAGCGCGGCATGCGCCTTCAGACCGATCCGACGGTGATCTATGGGCTAGGCTCCGCATACGACGGAAATCTGCGCCGTCGCGACCTGATAACAGATACTGTTTACAACACTTACACGCGTTACGGCCTTCCTCCGACGCCGATTGCGATGCCGGGAGAGGCGTCCATCAAGGCAGCCCTGAATCCGGCGCAAAATTCAGCCTTGTACTTTGTTGCACGCGGCGACGGCAGTCACCAGTTCTCCTCGAATCTGGTGGATCACAATCGTGCCGTGAACAAGTTCCAGCTTCACCGTTGAAGCGCGGCCTGTTCATTTCTTTCGAAGGTATCGATGGCGCGGGCAAGAGCACGCACGTGGCGTGGTCGGCGGATTTCCTGCGGGAGCAGGGCATTGCCCTGACCTTGACGCGTGAACCCGGCGGCACCGTCCTCGGGGAAAAGCTTCGCGAACTTCTTCTCGCGACGGAAGGCCAGATCCATCCCGAGACCGAAGCATTGCTGATGTTTTCCGCCCGGCGGCAACATCTCGAGGAAGTCATTCACCCGGCGCTGGCGCGGGGAGATTGCGTGTTGTGCGACCGCTTCACGGACGCGAGCTTTGCCTATCAGGGCGGCGGGCGCGGCGTGGAAAATCGCAAACTCGCCACGCTGGAAGCGTGGGTTCACCCGGACCTTCAGCCCGATCTGACGGTCTTGTTCGATGTCAGCGCTGAAGTAGGGCAGGAGCGGGTCGTCCGCATCAAATCTCCGGACCGGTTCGAGCGCGAAAATTCGGCATTCTTTGTCCGGGTTCGCGAAGCCTACCTCGAACGTATGAAGGAATTCCCACGTCGATTCGTGCGCCTGGACAGCACAAGGGTCATTGGCGAGGTTCAAGCGGAACTTAAGCAAAAACTCCTCGCTGCGTTATCAGAATGGCAGGCCTGACTTATCCGTGGATTGCGCCCGTACTCGACAAGCTGCCGCGTTCCGCCGCTGCGTTGCCCCGTGCATTGTTGCTTACCGGCAGGCCGGGATTGGGTAAAAGCGCCACTGCCTTGTTCCTGGCGCAAAGCCTTTTGTGCGAAACGCAAAGGGAGGGATTGAAGCCGTGCGGAACCTGCGCGTCATGTCTCCTTTTCAAGGTCGGCAATCATCCCGATTTGCGTATGCTCGAAGTAGGCCAGGAAGAAGAGGGCCCGGTTTCTGGCGCGCTTGACGAGGAGACCGCGCCAGCCAAGAAAGCGAGCCGGCAGATCTCGGTGGAAAAAATCCGCACGCTGACGGATTTTGTAACGATCACCTCGCATCGTGGCGGCGCGAAGGTCATCGGCATCGTGCCCGCGGAGGCGATGCATCCCAGCGCGGCCAACGCCGTGCTCAAGATGCTGGAAGAACCGCCGGGCGACACATGCTTTCTGCTGGTGAGCCATCAACCCGAGCGACTTCTGCCGACTATTCGCAGTCGTTGCTTTCACCTTGCATTTGCCCTGCCTGACGCGGGCCCCGCGTTGGACTGGCTGAAGGGGCAGGGGATAGAGGAGGGGGAATTGGCGCTGGCGCAGGGCGGCTATGCGCCCTTGGCCGCACTCGATCGCGCCGGCGATGAGGCCTTCTGGAGCCAGCGCAAAGCCCTGCTGGATACGCTTGCGGCACCCGGCTTCGATCCGTTGCGGGCCGCAGACCATGCCGAGGATATGGATGGAGCCCTGGTTTCGACTTTGCTGTCTCAATGGGCTTATGACGTCGCCGCGCTGAAATCCGGGGGGGGTGTGCGCTATCACCTCGATTATGCAAAGTCTCTGAAGAAGGTCGCCGGAACCATGCCGATTGACGAACTCATGAATTGGTACGACGCAGTAATACAATTCGGCCGAGTAGCCCAACATCCACTGAATAAGCGCCTGGCCATGGAAAGTCTTTTGTCAGGCTATCCAGGTCATTGAAAGTGGCCCCCGTTTATCTATAAAGAACTTGGGTCTTCACGGAATCGAGTGGGTGATTTTGAGGGTTTTTAGAGCTTCGGGAGCATGCAGGTGAGGACTTTCAGCCGCAGGTATTCCTCGTCGCGCA
>JAYVMZ010000030.1:0-2131 GCA_043758735.1 Betaproteobacteria bacterium | reverse complement strand
GCGCCCGGTAACAATCGGATACGGATCGAAGGCGCCACGTGGCGTCAGTTTACATCAGCGGCGGAAGAATCAGATATGCCGACTGAAGCATCGCCAGGGGCGTCCAGTTGTTTTGTTACGAGTTTGATGGACGAATTGCCCGGTTCGGATCGTATGCTGAAGCGGTGTGCGCTCATCAGACCCAGCATCTTGTTGTTTCCGGCCTTGACCATGCCTTCCATAGTCTGAAGCCCGCGCGCGCGGGCGGCGTCAATGAGGTTGCAAAGCAGAATCGAACCGACACCGCGATGTTGCCAGGCATCGGCGACGGCCAACGCAAATTCGCAACTGGTTCCTCCGGCACTCACGACATAACGCGCGACCCCGATTTCCGTTTCCAGGGCGTTCTCGCAGACCACCGCAATCAACGCCATCTCCCGATCGTAGTCGATCTGCGTAAAGCGATTCAGCAGGGCATCGTTGAGTTCGCGCAATGCGCTCATGAAGCGGAAGTATTTCGATTCGTCGGAAAGCTTCTGCACGAATTCCTTTTCTATTTGCCGGTCTTCGGGCCGGATGGGGCGCAAGACCACGCGCGTGCCGTCGCGCAAAGTCAGGCGCCGCACCAGTTGCGCGGGATAGGGTTTTGTCATCGCAGATGGGTTAGTCCATGCGCTCCCATTTGCAAATCGTGGACATTCCCGGTACTCGTGCATAAGATGCATCGTGAGGAGGAGTGAGAGGTTCACGGCAGAGCATGGCAACGGCGTTCATTCATCATCCCGATTGCTTCTTGCATGACATGGGCAGTCACCACCCGGAGTGCCCGGATCGATTGACGGCAGTTGAGGATCACCTGCTCGCCATCGGCCTGCTCCAGCATCTCGTCAGCGAAACAGCTCCGGCAGCGTCGAGAGAACAGCTGCTGCGAGTCCATGATGGCACCTATATCGACTCCATAGCCGAGGCCTCTCCGCGCAACGGCATCGTCCATCTGGATCCGGATACGGCAATGAACCCGAATACATTGTCCGCCGCGTTTCATGCCGCCGGCGCGGTGGTGAGGGCGACGGACATGGTGATTGGCGGCGATGCCGAAAATGCCTTTTGCAACGTGAGGCCTCCGGGACATCATGCCCGCCGCAGGCAGGCGATGGGGTTCTGTTTCTTCAACAACGTTGCCGTCGGCGCCGCCCATGCTCTTGTTGCGCACGGGCTTGAACACGTCGCAATCGTCGATTTCGACGTGCACCATGGCAACGGGACGGAGGATATCTTCGCGGGCGATGATCGGGTAATGATGGTATCCACCTTCCAGCATCCGTTTTATCCCTATAGCGGCACGGAAGGCCGATCCGGACTGATGGTCAATATTCCACTGGCAGCGTACAGCGGCAGCGCGGAATTCCGAAAAGCAGTCGAGAACTTCTGGTTGCCGGCGCTGAACCGTTTTGCGCCCCGGATGGTTTTCGTATCCGCGGGCTTTGATGCCCATCGCGATGACGACATGGCCTCGTTGCGGCTAGTGGAAGCCGACTATGCTTGGGTAACGAGGCAGCTTATGGATATTGCGGACCGGCATGCCGGGGGGCGCATCGTTTCGACGCTCGAAGGCGGCTACAACCTCCCGGCGCTGGCTCGCAGCGTCGCCGCGCATGTCAGGCAATTGTGCGGGATCTGATTCGAAACGATAGCGCAATGCAAAGCATCTCGCGTCCTGCAAGTCAGCCGCGCTTGCCTGGATCCGATTCGAAATCATTTGTCGCAGCATGGGGATCATGAAGCCGATCAGAATCGTACTGGCGGACGACCACAATCTGATGTTATCGGGTCTCAAGGCATTGTTATCTGGAATGCCAGGGGTGGAGGTCGTTGCAGAAGCCACGAACGGCGGGGAAGTCGTCGAAATGGTGAACTCGACGAATCCTGATGTCGTTCTCATGGATATCGGCATGTAGGAACTCAATGGAATCGAAGCTGCCGCCCTCATTGCGCGCGACGGGCCATCAATCCTATATCCGGCCGCCCGATGCAGAAACCGGAATGGAGGCCCTGAGCCCGAGACAGCGGGAGATCTTGAAAGCCATCGTGGTTGGACGTACGACCAAGCAGATTGCTTATGACCTGGGGTTAAGCATCAAGACCATCGAGA
>JAYVMZ010000029.1:0-15139 GCA_043758735.1 Betaproteobacteria bacterium | reverse complement strand
AGGACCAGTATATCGAACGCGCCTCAGTGCAGCCGGCAGTGCGACAAAGGCCGCTTGCCCGATGGGGCATTGATAGTACTCACTGGAAAATCGAATCAGGGCAAGCGTGTCCACGGGCAACGCTTCCACCGGCAGGATGCTTTCGACATTGCGCAGGCGGCCAGTGGCAATCTCCGAGTGCTCGGCAATCTCGAGGACCAGGCCGACCTGACGTCGCCTGCCAAAAGGGACGACGACGAGTTGTCCCACACTGGGCCGCGTCCCCGTGGTCCGGTAGTCGAACAGTGAATTTACCGGGCAGTCGAGCGCGACTCTTGCAATAGCCATGATCTGGTGGCGGACCATCCGCGAGCGTTACGGGACCGATTGCTTTTCTCTAACTGACTTTCGGAAAAGGGCTTTTTTTGGTCGCGGAGCGGCTGTGGATAATTCTGTTGATGAAACTATCGAGTGGCTCTCTGGGAAATCGGTCTGAAACCCAGAAGGGGCGCGGGATCGGGCGTGTCAATATGAATTAACAACAATAATTCAATTAGTTAAAATGGTACCCTGCTGAAAGCCGCGTGGTTGCTGCATTTCAGCCCACTGCGCGGGCAAATTGTGCATAAGCAGCGGCGTTCACCGGTTCGCCGACGCCCAGAGGGTCAGTGAAATTGCGGGCTTTCGGAGTGTACTGCGTCCACCAAGGCCGCCACGTTCTCAGGCGGAGTGAACTGGGAAATACCGTGGCCGAGGTTGAAAACATGACCGTTGCCGTAGCCGTAGCCTGCCAGGATCTTGGCGGCCTCCCGGCGGATCACTTCCGGCGTGGCCAATAGCACGGCGGGATCGAGATTTCCCTGCAGCGCCACGCGATCGCCCACACGGGCACGTGCTGTCCCGATATCGACGGTCCAATCGAGGCCGAGCGCATCGGCGCCGCATTGCGCCAGGCTTTCCAGCCACAACCCGCCGCCCTTGGTGAAAACGATGCGGGGAATCTTCTGACCGTCCCGCTCGCGCCGCAACTGGGCGCATACGTGCTCGATGTAGCGCAGGGAGAATTCGTGGAATGCTTCCCCGGCCAGCACGCCTCCCCAACTGTCGAAAATCATTACCGCCTGGACACCGGCTTCGATCTGCGCATTCAGATAATCCGTGACCGCGCGCGCATTGATTTCCAGGATGTGATGCATCAGTTCGGGGCGTTCATAGAGCATTTTCCTGGTTTCGAGAAAATCGCCGCCGCCGCGTCCCTCGATCATGTAGCACGCCAGCGTGAACGGACTCCCGGAAAAACCGAGCAACGGGACCGCGCCCGCGAGGGCTTTCCTGATCTGGGCAACCGCATCCAGCACATAGCGCAAGTGTATCGTCGGATCAGGGGCGCTCAACTCGCGGATGTCGCGCTCATCGCGCAGCGGGCGTTCGAAGCGCGGGCCCTCGCCTTCGGCGAAATAAAGCCCCAGGCCCATCGCATCGGGAATGGTAAGAATGTCGGAAAACAGGATGGCCGCATCGAGCGGAAAGCGTGCGAGCGGCTGCAGCGTAACCTCGGTTGCGAAGTCCGGGCTCTTGCAAAGGTCGAGGAAACTTCCCGCACGCGCGCGCGTCTGGTTGTACTCGGGAAGATAGCGGCCCGCCTGCCGCATGATCCAGACCGGCGTATATGGGGTCGGCTCGCCCAGCAGCGCGCGTAGAAAGACGTCGTTTTTTGGTCGGGACACGTGGAAACCGGGAGGTGATGATAAATCGGCAAGCGGTGGCCGCGAGATGCGGCCGCGCCGTCAGGCATTCATAGTCGAGCGCTGTGCAGGTCAGCGCGGCAGATCGGAACGGCCCATGAGGAATTCATCCACCGAACGGGCGCACTGGCGGCCTTCACGAATTGCCCAGACCACGAGAGACTGGCCGCGGCGCATATCGCCAGCGGCGAACACCCTGGGCACCGACGTGTAGTACGCCTTGCTTCCTTCGGTGTCGGCTTTCACGTTGCTGCGCGCATCCTTTTCCACGGCAAACTGCTCGATCAATCCGCTCTGGACCGGGCCGAGAAAACCCATCGCCAGCAATATCAGGTCGGCCTTGATCTCGGTTTCCGAGCCCGGCACCTCGATCATCTTGCCGTCTTTCCATTCGACCCTGACGATCTTGAGTTTCTTGACCTTGCCGTTTTCACCGATGAATTCCTTGGTGGCAACGGCCCAATCGCGCTCGCAGCCTTCTTCATGGGACGAGGACGTGCGCAGTTTGATCGGCCAGTAGGGCCAGACCAGGGGTTTGTTTTCGTGCTCCGGGGGCTGCGGCAGCAATTCAAACTGGGTGACTGACAGCGCGCCCTGCCGGTTCGACGTGCCGACGCAGTCGGATCCGGTATCGCCGCCGCCGATGACGACTACGTGTTTGCCGGTCGCAAGGATCTGGTTCGCGACCTTGTCTCCCGCCACTATCTTGTTCTGCTGCGGCAGGAATTGCATTGCAAAATATATACCTTC
The DNA here is from genome assembly GCA_043758735.1 of Betaproteobacteria bacterium. Lineage (GTDB taxonomy): Bacteria > Pseudomonadota > Gammaproteobacteria > Burkholderiales > JACQAP01 > JACQAP01. The sequence continues at coordinate 12,665 of JAYVMZ010000029.1, read as the reverse complement.
GAGGTTACGGCCCGGAACCGGAAGATCGCGCGGGTGTTCCGCACCACCGGTGAGGGCTACTGCGTCGAATTCGGCCAGCACATCCTTGGCACTCACGTTCTGCCCGACATGCTGGTTGGTGCGGAATTCCACACCTTCGGCGCGCATTTGCTCCATGCGCTGATCGATCGGATGCTTTTCCATTTTGAAGTCGGGAATGCCATAACGCAGCAGGCCGCCGATGCGATCGTTCTTTTCGAACAATGCCACCGAATGCCCGGCACGTCCGAGCTGCTGTGCGCAGGCGAGCCCGGCAGGCCCCGAACCGATCACGGCGACTTTCTTTCCGGTCTTGCGCTTGGGCGGCTGCGGGGCAACCCAACCCTGTTCCCAGCCCTTGTCGATGATCGCGTGTTCGATGGATTTGATACCGACCGGATCGTTGTTGATGTTCAGCGTGCAGGCCGCCTCGCAGGGCGCCGGACACACCCTCCCGGTGAACTCGGGAAAATTATTGGTCGAATGCAGCACGTCGAGCGCCTGCTGCCAGTCCTGCTTGTAGACGAGGTCGTTCCAGTCCGGAATGATGTTATTGACGGGACAGCCGGTCATGCAGAACGGTATGCCGCAATCCATGCAGCGCGCGCCCTGGGTGCCCGCTTCCTTATCGGGAAGATGGAGAATGAACTCGCGGTAATGTTTGATACGCTCGCGCGTGTCCTCCGCGGCCTCGGTAAGGCGCTGGTACTCCATGAATCCGGTGATCTTGCCCATTGCTTGCGTTCCCTGAATATTCAGTTGCAGAGGCGCAAACGTACCAGGAATTCCTGCCTTCCCGGCGTCAGTCGCGCTTCCCGGTTAATTATGCTGCCAGCTTGCGCCGCTTTGCCGCCATCTCGCCGAGCGCGCGGCGGTATTCCGTCGGGAACACCTTGACGAACTTGGCACGATAGGTCGCCCAGTTATCCAGGATTTCCCTGGCGCGGGCGCTGTTGGAATAACGCGCGTGCCTGTCGATGAAGCCCTTGAGGATGGCCTCGTCAGCCTGCTCCATGTGCCAGACATCGCGCGACACTTTGGCCTCCTGCTCCGCCTCTGAGAGGACGGGCTCCATCTGCACCATCGACGGATTGCAACGGGTGTTGAAGCTTCCGTCCTCGTCCAGCACGTAGGCAATGCCGCCGGACATGCCGGCCGCGAAATTGCGTCCGGTCATTCCCAGCACGACCACGGTGCCGCCGGTCATGTATTCGCAACCGTGGTCGCCCACGCCTTCCACCACAGCCCAGGCGCCGGAGTTGCGCACGCAGAAACGCTCGCCCGCAACGCCGCGGAAATAAGCTTCACCCGCGATCGCCCCGTACATCACCGTGTTGCCGACGATGATGTTGTCGCGCGGGTTGCCCTTGAACTTCGGCGACGGCTGCACCGAGATATGCCCGCCCGACAAGCCCTTGCCGACGTAGTCATTGCCTTCGCCGATCAGGTCCAGCGTGATCCCCTTGGCGAGGAACGCACCGAAACTCTGGCCCGCGCTGCCTGCGAACCTGACATGAATGGTGTCGTCGGCCAGGCCCGAGTTGCCATATTTCCTCGCCACCTCCGACGACAGCATGGTGCCAACCGTGCGGTTGACGTTGCGGATCGGCATCTCGATGGTGACTTTTTCGCCGCGCAGGATGGCCGGCTGGGCCAGTTCGATGAGGCGATGGTCGAGGGCCTTCTCGAGCCCGTGGTCCTGCTTTTCCGAGTTGTAGATCGCGACTTCGGGCGTCATGTGCGGCATCTGGAAAATGCGCGAGAAATCGAGCCCCTTCGCCTTCCAGTGCTCAATGCCTTTCTTCATGTCGAGCAAGTCGGTACGGCCGATCAGCTCGCCCAGTTTGCGCATTCCAAGGGCGGCCATGATCTCGCGAACTTCTTCCGCGATGAAGAAAAAGAAGTTCACGACGTGCTCGGGCTGCCCTTTGAATTTCTTGCGCAGCTCCGGATCCTGCGTAGCGACGCCGACCGGGCAGGTATTCAGGTGGCACTTGCGCATCATGATGCAACCGGTGACCACGAGCGGCGCGGTGGCGAAACCGAACTCGTCGGCGCCTAGAATCGAACCGATGGCGACATCGCGCCCGGTCTTCATCTGCCCATCCACCTGTACCGCGATGCGGCCGCGCAGCCTGTTCAGCACCAGCGTCTGCTGGGTTTCGGCAAGGCCGAGTTCCCAAGGCGTGCCGGCATGCTTGATCGAAGACCACGGCGACGCGCCGGTGCCGCCATCGTGGCCGGCAATGGTGACGTGGTCGGCCTTGGCCTTGGACACGCCGGCTGCAACCGTGCCGACCCCGTCTTCGGAAACCAGTTTGACGCTGATCGATGCCCGCGGATTGCCGTTTTTCAGGTCGTGGATCAACTGCGCCAGATCTTCGATCGAATAGATGTCGTGATGCGGCGGCGGTGAAATCAGACCGACGCCGGGGACGGAAAAGCGCAATTCCGCGATGTATTCGGAAACCTTGTGGCCGGGCAACTGCCCGCCCTCGCCGGGCTTCGCGCCCTGCGCCATCTTGATCTGGATCTGATCGGCGCTGTTGAGATACTCGGCGGTCACGCCAAAGCGGCCTGAGGCGACTTGCTTGATCTTGGAGCGCAGCGAATCGCCTTCCTGCAGCGGGATATCGCGTTGGATGCGGTCGCGCCCGAGACGGCTGGCCAGCGTCTCCCCCGCTTTGACCGGGGGATAGCGGCGCGGATCTTCACCGCCTTCGCCGGTATTGGATTTGCCGCCGATGCGGTTCATGGCGATCGCGAGCGTGGTATGCGCCTCGGTGGAAATCGATCCCAGCGACATCGCGCCAGTGGCGAAACGCTTCACAATCTCCTTGGCGGGTTCGACTTCCTCGATCGGGATCGACTTCGCCGGATCGATGCGGAACTCGAACAATCCGCGCAGCGTCATGTGTCGCTTGGACTGATCGTTGATGATCCTGGTGTAATCCTTGAATGTCTGGAAGCTGTTGGTGCGCGTGGAGTGCTGCAGTTTGGCGATCGCATCTGGCGTCCACATGTGTTCTTCGCCGCGCACGCGAAAAGCGTATTCGCCCCCGGCATCGAGCGCCTTGTCCAGGACCGGGTCGTCGCCAAACGCTGCCAGATGATGGCGAATCGACTCTTCCGCGACTTCGAACACGCCGATGCCTTCGATGTTGGACGTCGTACCGGTGAAATACTTGTCCACCATGCCCTTGGCCAGGCCGACGGCTTCGAATATCTGCGCACCGGTATAGGACATGTAGGTCGAGATGCCCATCTTGGACATCACTTTCATCAGGCCCTTGCCGACCGCCTTGACGTAATTATTGACGCCCTTCTCGCCGCGGTACTCTTCGGGAATGGCAGTGTCGGCGTGGAAAATCGTTTCCATCGCGACACAGGGATGGATGGCTTCCGCTCCGTAACCCGCGAGCAGCGCGAAATGGTGGACTTCGCGCGCCGAGCCGGTCTCGACCACCAGGCCCGCGCTGGTGCGCAGACCTTTGCCCACGAGGTGCTGGTGAATTCCGGACAGCGCCAGCAACGCCGGAATGGCGACGTGATCGGCGTCGACCTTGCGGTCCGATACGATCAGGATGCTGTAGCCGGAACGCACCGCGTCCTCGGCTTGCGCGAACAGACTCGCAAGCTGCGCCTCGATGGCCTGCTTGCCCCAGGCCACCGGGTAGGTAATGTCGATCTCCAACGATTTGAACTTGCCGCCGGTGTAGTAATCGATGTGGCGGATGGTCTCCATCTGATTGAAGTCGAGCACAGGCTGGCCCACTTCCAGGCGCATCGGCGGATTGGTCTCGTCGATGCCCAGCAGGTTGGGCTTCGGGCCGATGAACGACACCAGCGACATCACCAGGTCTTCGCGGATCGGATCGATCGGCGGGTTGGTCACCTGCGCAAAGAGCTGCTTGAAGTAGTTGTAGAGCGGCTTGTCCTTGTTCGACAGCACGGCCAGGGGGGAGTCGTTACCCATCGAGCCGATGGCTTCCTCGCCCTGTTGCGCCATCGGGCTCAGGATGAACTTCAGGTCTTCCTGGGTATAGCCGAATGCCTGCTGGCGATCCAGCAAAGGCACCTTGCTCTGTTCGCCAATTTTTGTGGGGGCCGGCAGGTCGTCGAGCTTGATACGAATGCGCTCGATCCAGGCACGATAGGGTTTGGTGTTGGCGAGGGTGTCCTTGAGTTCCTTGTCGTCGATGATGCGGCCGGCCTCGAGGTCGATCAGGAACATCTTGCCGGGCTGCAGCCGCCACTTCTTGATGATTTTTTCTTCCGGTATCGGCAGTACACCGGTCTCTGACGCCATGACGACCATGTCGTCGCTGGTCACCAGGTAACGGGCGGGGCGCAGGCCGTTGCGGTCCAGCGTCGCGCCGATCTGGCGGCCGTCGGAAAACGCCACGGCAGCGGGGCCATCCCACGGCTCCATCATCGCCGCGTGATATTCATAGAAGGCACGCCGGTGCGGGTCCATCAAGGTGTGCTTTTCCCAGGCTTCGGGAATCAGCATCATCATGGCGTGCGCCAACGAATAACCGCTCATGGTCAGCAGTTCGAGCGCGTTGTCGAAGGACGCGGAGTCGGACTGGCCGTCATAAATCAGCGGCCAGACCTTGTCCAGATCCTTGCCCAGGATCGGACTGAAGATCGCGCCTTGGCGCGCGCGGATCCAGTTGACATTTCCGCGCAGTGTATTGATTTCGCCGTTGTGCGCGATCATGCGGAACGGATGCGCCAGGTCCCAGGTCGGGAACGTATTGGTCGAGAAGCGCTGGTGTACCAGCGCCAGCGCCGACGTCACCCTGGGATCGGACAGGTCCTTGTAGTAACTGCCGACCTGCCCGGCCAGCAACATGCCTTTGTAGACCAGGGTGCGCGCCGACATCGACGGCACATAAAATTCCTTGCTGTGCTCGAGCTTAAGGGCCTGGATGGCGTGGCCCGCCACCTTGCGGATGATATAGAGCTTGCGTTCCAGCGCGTCGGTGACGGTGACACCGGCGCCCCGGCCGATGAAGACCTGGCGAATCACCGGTTCGATCTTTTTCACCGATTCGCCTAGGTTGGTGCTGTCGCAGGGCACATCACGCCAGCCGAGCAAGACCTGGCCTTCGTCCTTGATCGCGCGCTCGATTTCGTACTCGCAGGCCAATCGCGAAGCCGGTTCCTGCGGCAGAAAAATCATGCCCACGCCGTACTCGCCGAGCGGCGGCAGCTTGATGCGCCGGGCGGCCATTTCTTCGCGGAAGAACTGGTCCGGGATCTGGATCAGTATGCCGGCGCCATCGCCGGCCAGCGGATCGGCCCCGACCGCCCCGCGGTGGGTCAGGTTCTTGAGGATCAGCAGACCCTGTTCGATGATGGCGTGGCTGCGGGCACCCTTGATATTCGCGACGAACCCCACGCCGCAGGCATCATGTTCATTGGCAGGGTTATAAAGACCCTGCTTGGCGGGTAAATTCGGATGAGCCATGTCGTCTTGCCTCTGCGCCGTATCGGTAGTGGTGCCCGTCCCGCTGATCGCCGGGACGGTCGAATACTCAGGGGGAGCTGTGATGTTACCGCGATTGCCCGCGCCCTTTCAATAAAGGGCGGTCGTCGGAACACGGGCCCACGCCGCCAAGATGGGTCCGATTTTCGCGGGTCCAACGCCTGGTTCCGCATAGTCCCGGACCGGCTGTCCCCGGGGTCTCAGGGCAATCCGGTCCGCAGATTCAAGTCTCTTCCACGGTAAACAGCCGGCGGTGCTCGCGGATGGCATAGCGATCGGTCATTCCGGCGACGTAGTCGGCAATCGCCCTGGGCAGGTCAATTTCGGCGCGGACCTGGAATTCCGGGGGCAACAGGCGCGCGTCGCCATGAAAAGCCCGGAACAGGTCGGTGACGATGCGCTTGGCCTTGTTGCTCATGCGCGCCACCCGGTAATGCTGGTACAGGTGCTTGTGCAGGAATTTCTTGAGTTCCTGTTGCTGCTCCTGGATGCCCGCACTAAATGCAATCAGCGGCGGGGCATTGCGCACGTCGTCGATGCGACCGGGATGATGCTGTGCAATCAACGCCCGGCTGCGCTCGGTCAGATCGGAAACCAGGGTGTTGATCATGCGCCTGACGGTTTCATGGATCAGGCGGCGATCGACGAGCGCCGGGTACTGTGCTTTCACGCTATCGAGATGCCGCGAAAATATGCGCACGGACGCCAACTGTTCGATGGATATCAAACCTGAGCGCAACCCATCGTCGACGTCGTGATTGTTGTAGGCGATTTCGTCTGCCAGGTTGGCGATCTGCGCTTCCAGCGACGGACGCATTTTACGGATGAAGCGCTCGCCTATTTCGCCCAGTTTTTGCGCATTCTTGAGGGAGCAATGCTTCAGGATTCCTTCGCGGGTTTCGAAGCACAGGTTCAAGCCCTCGAATGCTGCATAGCGCTGTTCCAGGACATCGACGACACGCAACGACTGGAGGTTGTGCTCAAAACCTCCGTAGTCCTTCATGCAGTCGTTCAGCGCGTCCTGGCCGGCGTGGCCGAACGGTGTATGGCCGAGATCGTGAGCCAGCGACACGGCCTCGACCAGATCCTCATTGAGTCCGAGATTGCGCGCCACCGAACGCCCGATCTGCGCGACCTCGATGCTGTGGGTCAGCCGGGTACGGAACAGGTCGCCTTCATGATTGACGAAAACCTGGGTCTTGTACTCAAGACGGCGAAAAGCGGCGGAGTGGATGATGCGGTCGCGATCGCGTTGGAATTCGGTGCGGCCGACGGGGGGCACTTCGACGATCTGCCTGCCGCGGGATGCTGCGGGATTGGCGGCATAGGCCGCCAGTTCATGCATGCGCCGCCGTTCCCGCGAGGACTTCGCGCAACTCCTGCAGATCGAAATCCGAGGTCATGTAGGCCTTGCCCAGGGATTGCAGCAGGACCAGGCGCAATTTGCCGTTCTCGACTTTCTTGTCATGCCCCATGAGCTCGAGATAGCGGTCCTGCCCGAGCGAAGGGGCTTCGACCGGGAGGCCAGCGCGTACGAACAGGTCGGCCATGCGTCGAACATCAGCGTGCGTCAACAATCCCATGCGCTCGGAGAGTCTTGCCGCCAGCATGGTTCCTGCCGCCACGGCCTCCCCATGCAGCCAGGTCCCAAAACCCAGTCCCGCTTCGATCGCATGGCCGAAGGTGTGGCCGAGATTGAGCAGCGCGCGTTCGCCGGTCTCGCGTTCGTCTGCCGCGACCACGGCTGCCTTGTTCTCGCACGAGCGCGTGACGGCGTAGGCAAGCGCAGCGGGATCGCGTTCGTTCAATTTGCCGATATTCGCTTCCAGCCAGCCGAGAAAAGGCAGGTCCATGATCAGGCCATACTTGATGACCTCGGCCAATCCGGCGGAGAGTTCGCGGGCAGGCAACGTGTGCAGCATCGCGGTGTCGGCCAGCACCATTCCGGGCTGGTAGAAGGCACCGATCATGTTCTTGCCGAGCGGGTGATTGATGGCCGTCTTGCCTCCGACGGAAGAATCCACTTGTGCGAGCAATGTCGTCGGTACCTGGATGAATGGCACCCCCCGCTGATAGCTGGACGCGGCAAAACCGGCAAGATCGCCGACGACTCCGCCGCCGAGGGCGATGATCGCGGATTTGCGTTCGCAACGATTCGACAGCAGCGCATCGAAGATCGCGTTCAGCGTCTGCCAGTTCTTGTGCTCCTCCCCATCGGGCAGCACCACCGGAACGATTTCCACCCCCGCACCGCGCAGCGTTGCACTGAACTTGTCGAGATAAAGGGCAGCGACCGTGGTATTGGTGACCACGGAAACCTTGCGTTGCGGCAGATGGGGCAGAAACAGGTCCGCGCGCGCAAGCAGCCCTTCTCCGATGTGAATCGGGTAAGCCCGGGCACCGAGCCCGACGGTTACGGTTCGCATTGGGGTTGATCCATCGTGGCCGGTTGATCCCGGCATTCCAGTACGTGATGCAGCCGGTTCACCAGGGAGGTCAGGCTTTGGCTGCCAGTATCAATGGTGATGTGGGCGACTTCGCGATACAGCGGATCGCGCGTTTCAAACAACTCGTTCAGCCGCGCGAGCGGATCCGCGGTTTGCAAAAGCGGCCGGTTCTTGTCGTGCCGGGTTCGATTTAGCAGATCTTTGACGCTGGCGCGCAGATACACGACTGTGCCCCTCGCGCGCAGCATTTCCCTGTTCTCCGACGCCAACACTGCGCCGCCTCCGGTAGCGAGCACAACATTGTCCAATACGGTCAATTCGTCCAGAACGGCCGATTCGCGACTGCGGAAACCCCGCTCGCCTTCGATTTCGAAAATCACCGGTATTTTTACCCCGGTGCGCTCTTCGATCACGTGATCCGAGTCGTGAAACACTTTGTTCAGACGCTTCGCGAGGACGCGTCCCACGGAAGTCTTGCCCGCGCCCATCATCCCGACCAGAAAAATGTTTCCTAGTATTGCCGAACCGGCCTGTCCGGAAATTGCGGGATTTGCGTTGTACATGCGGCCATTCTAGCGAAACCGGGGCTGCACAGCCGCAGGTGGCAAAAAAACGGCCGCAGATGGTGCGGCCGGTGCGGATTCGAATCGTTCAGCGAATGGTCAGGCTATCCTTGATCACCCTAGGCGTTACAAATATCAGCAACTCCGTCTTGTTGTTGTTCCTTAGATCCTGGCGAAAGAAGAAACCCAGAAGGGGAATATCGCCGAGCAATGGAACCTTGGTCACAGTCGAATTTTCGTTTTGAGTAAAAATACCGCCGAGACCCACGGTACCGCCATTTTCCACCAGCACCTCAGTCGAAATCTGCTTGGTATCGATGGCTGGGCCGGCGCTAGTGGATGCGCCCACGCTGTCCTTGTTGATGTTCAGCTTCATCTTGATGTAGTCGTCGGGCGTGATCTGCGGCTTGACTTTGAGCTTCAGCGTCGCCTGGGCGAAAGTGACGCTCGTCGCGCCACTGCTCGTGGCCTGCTGGTAGGGAATTTGCGTGCCTTGCTCGATGCTGGCCTCCACGTTGTCCGCGGTAATCACGCGCGGACTCGATATGATTTTGCCCTTACCGTCCGCCTGCAACGCCGTGATTTCCAGGTTCAGGAATTTGGTCATCGCATTGTTCATCAAGATCAGGGAGAGTTGTCCCGGATTAACGCCGCCCAAGCCGGGAGCCGCCATATTCGTAAAGGTCGTGTCTGTCAGGAAGTTGGCTATCCCCGAGGTGTTCTGACCGGTGGCAGAGCCCGGTCCCAGAAGCCCGCCGCCGACAAGCGCCCGACTATTGCCTCCGGGAATCTGGTCGCCGCGACCCGTTTTGTCGTTATAACCCAGCCTTACGCCGACGTTGCGGCTAAACGTGTCGGTCGCTTCGACTATGCGCGCTTCGATCAATACCTGGCGTGTAGCGCGATCGATCTTCTTGAGCAGTTCGCGGACTTCGTCGAGCTTGCTGGGCGTGTCCAGGACGAAGATCTGATTGGTTCTGGTATCAACAACTGCGCTGCCGCGTTTGGACAGAATTCTCTGGGTTGCATCAGTAATGACTTTCTGGAAATCTTCGGCCTTCTGATAGTTCATCTGGAAGCTTTCCGTGCGCAGGGGTTCCAGGTCGGAGATCTGCGCACGTGCTTCCAGGGAAAGTTTTTCCTTCGTGGCCAGTTCGTCACGCGGCGCGATCCAGACCACATTGCCGGTCTTGCGCATATCCAGGCCCTTGGCCTGCAGAATGATATCCAGCGCCTGGTCCCATGGAACGTCCTTCAGACGCAGCGTGAGATTGCCGGTCACCGTGTCGCTGGTGATGATGTTGAGGCTTGTGAAGTCCGCGATTACCTGCAATACGGCGCGCACCTCGATATTCTGGAAGTTCAGGGACAGTTTCTCGCCGGTATAGCCGCTTTGCGCCTTCGGTTTGCCCGACTCCTCGACCACTGGCTTCACTTCAATGATGAAGCGGCTATCCGTCTGGTAGGCCGATTGTTCCCAGCGTCCTTTCGGCGTAATCGTGATTCGCGTATTCGCGCCGGAACGGGTCACTTCGAAATTGTCGACCTGGGTGCCGAAGTCGGTCACGTCGTAACGCCGCTCCAGTGCCGGGGGCAGGACCGTCTGGATAAAATCCACCAGAATGCTCTTGCCCTGCTGGCGCAGATCGATGCCTGTCGTAGCGTCCGACAGGTCGACGATGATCTGTGCTTCGCCGTTCCTGCCTCGACGGAATTCGACGTCGCGTACCGCGTGTCCTTCGCCAACAGCCTTGGGTTCTGCAAAAGCAGTCGACGTGTCGGTCGTCGTTGCCGCCGCCCCGCCTTCCAAAGTAACGACCACTGCGTTTCCCTCGATCTTCGTGTCGTACTTAACCATCTTGGAGAGGTTGAATACCACCCGGGTCCGGCCGCCCGATTGGCCGAGCCTGATCGTGCGCAATTCGCCCTGGTTCACATCCTGCGAATTTTTTCCGAGACCGTTCGTGGTGCTGGGAAAATCGAACGCAACCCGCGGCGGGTTGTTGACGGTAAATGCCGCCGGGGGGTTGGTCGGCACATCCTTGAATCCGAGCTTGACCGTGACGGTACCCGCTTGCGTTGAAACGTCTATCGACTGGATGACGTTGCCGGCTGGAGGCGCGGCTTTATCCTGGCCCTGGGCAACCGTACTCACCAGGAACACCAGTCCCAGCGAGGCTACGAGTTTGATCAAACGACCGATGCGTTTCATATTCGCGTGCTCCTTGAGTTCATTGCTCGAGCAGCTGCAAACTGCTTGTGCGCTCGGTCCAGGATCCCGATGAAGAATCCTGGATGACTTCCTTGATTGTCACCGTCGATTCGCTGATTGAGGTCACGACACCGAAATTTTGTCCAAGATAGTTGCCGGACTTGACGCGATAGAGGTTGTTGTCCGGCGTCTTGATCAGCGCGAAGCGGACCTGCTTCTGTTCCAGGGTGCCGACCATCTGGAGACTTTCGAGGGGAAAGGCTTCCAGCGCTTCCTTGCGCCGGTTCAGGTCGGGGCGCGGACCACCGCCCGTCCCGCCACGCGTGTCTGCAACGGTCTTGCGCGGCTTGAAGGGATCCGACAAATCGAAGGCGTTGTAGGCGAAAGGTTCGAACTGCCTGACCTCGGGGATCGGTTCCACCCGACCGCGCAGTCCCTCACCCGACTCCTTGACGAACGTCTTCAGGTCGGAAAACTGTTCGCCCCCGCAACCGAAGAGGAACAGAACCGCAACCATCATGACTGAAAGGGTGCGCATCATTTCTTCTTGGGGGCGACGGCGTCACGGGCAGCCTTGCGCTGAGCCGCGACCTCGCTGTCATCCAGATAGCGGAATGTTTTGGCGACGGCGTCCAGGGTCAGGCCAGTCTTGCTCGTGCTGAGCGCAATATCGTTCAGCGTGACGATGCGGGACAACTGGGAAATGTCGCTCGCAAAAGCACCGATGTCATGGTAATTACCGGCGAGCTTGATTGTGATCGCCAGTTCCGCATAGAACTCCGAGCGGGTTTCGGCAGGCGCGGGTCGGAACAGTTCGAACTGCAGGCCGCGTCCGAGACCTGCCTGGTTGATGTCCGTAAGCAACGCTTCCATCTCCGACTTGTTTGGCAACTGCTTCAACATTTCACCGAAGGATTCCTCGATTTCCGCCAACTGCTTGCGATAGGCCTCGAGGTTTACCGCCTGCTTTTTCTTGTCCAGGAAGGAAGTCCGTAGTTCCTGCTCCTTTTCCCGGTCCCTCGCCAGTTCGTCAAGCTGGTTCTGCCAATCGAACCAATAGCCGGCGAACACCAGCACAAGCAGCAGGATGAACAGCGCACCGAGCTTCGGCAGGGCCGGCCAGCTGCCGATATCGCGCGGATTCAGTCGTCGGAGGTCTTCGAGCGTCATGGGCGTCAGGTTTTCGGCGCGGGGGGCACGGCGGCGGGCGCGCCCGGTCTCGGATTGGCGCTTTCTTCCTTGGGCCGCGAAATGCTGACGTTCAGATTGAATTCATTCAGCAGAGCATTCTCGACGGTGACCGCCTTGATTTCAATCAGCGTCGGCGACTCGAGCCAGGGAGAAGCCTCGAAATTGCGCATCAACGTCGATACCCGCGCATTGGAAGTCGCATAGCCGACCACGTTCACCTTTTGGCCGGTTTGCTTCACGGATTTCAGATACACCCCATCCGGCAGCTGCCGGACCAGCTGGTCGAGCAACCGGACCGTCTCGGCGCGGTTGGTTTGCAGGGATTCCACAACGCGCTTACGCGCGAGCAACGCTTGTGTTTGCTCTTTCAGTTTCCTGATTTCATCGATCTGCTTGTCCAGCTGCACGATCTCCGATTCCAGGTACTTGTTGCGTTCCACCTGGTTTTCGATGCGACCAGCGAAAAAGATATGTACCGCGACAACAATGGTACCCGCCAGGGCAAGCGTCAGGCCGGCAAGGACGAAGAATTGCTGCTGCTGGGCCTTGCGCCGTGCGGCGCGATGCGGCAGTAAGTTGATTGGGATCATTCGTCGAACCTCCGCAGCGCGAGGCCGCAGGCCACCAGCAACGCCGGTGCGTCTACCGTCAATTGCGCTTGGCGAACTTTCGAGGAGATTTCCATTCCAACGAACGGATTCGCAACTACCGTATTAACCTGGGTGCGCTCCGCGACCACT
>JAYVMZ010000028.1:0-22080 GCA_043758735.1 Betaproteobacteria bacterium | reverse complement strand
TTGAACAACAAGATCCGTGTCATCCAGCGACGCGCATACGGACTGCGCGACGAAGAATATCTCCGACTCAAGGTGCTCACATGCATGCTGCCAGCGCTCCAAAACACACCAAATTCACCCACTCGATTACCTGAAGAGCCAATTTTGAAAGCAATCTAACGCCCTGTGGCGACCGAAATATCGCTGAGTCCGACAGGCTCCTAGCGCCGGATCTTCAGCGCGATACACCACGCCCATGGCACCGCGGCCGAGTTCGCCAAGAATCCGGTAGCGTCCGAGCTGCACCAGGGAATTGCCGTTCATCGCAGGACCCAATCGCGCAAGCGGCGCAGCAAGCTGCGTCCGCCACCTTCGCTGAAGGCATATTCGATGGTCGTCGTGCGGCCGGCCTCGAGGTCGACGCTGGTGCGAAACGGTATTTCGCCCTTGCGCTTGAGTTCGACCGTATGCAATCCGGGCTCGAGCCGCAGGGTGACGACTGGCGGGCTTTTGCCCCGGGCGACACCGTCCACGACGATGTCGCCGTCCGGATAGAGTTAGAACGCGAGCATTGCCGGTTGCCCCATGCGCAAATCGCGGCGGATGGCGTCGTGAAAATACACCAGCACGGCAAAGATGCCGATCAGCGCCACGGCCCCGATCGCGGCGAGAAGTTTGCGGCGGCGAAGGGCCGAAGTCGGATCGGGCGCGAACAATTCATGCGTGCGCACGTTCGCATCGGTGAATATGCCGGCCGGGCGAATGGAGATGGCGCGCGCGGGCGAGAATTCGGCGAGGGCTTCGCGGAACGAACGCGACACGAACAGGCGCGCCGGTCCCGCGAAATGTGCGATGGCTGCCGCCGTGCCGACGGCATCGCCGATCAGCCCCTGGTGGCCGCTATCGTCCGGGGCGAGCCTGATCGCGCCATGGTTGACCGCCACCGCCATCGAAACGCCTGCTGCCGACGCGCTCATGCAGCGCTGTGCAATATCGAGGGCCGCCGCCGGATTGTCCAGCACAGCGATCGCCATGCCGTCGGGCGCGTCCAGGATGATGCGCAAATGCGCGGGAATGCGTATCAGCGCCACGGCGAGCGCGGCTTCGAGCTGCGCCCGCAGGCGCGCCTGCTCCGCGACCGGGCGGCGCGCGAACTCCGTAACCCGGATGAAGACGACGCTGGCCAGCGCGGGTGGTGAACCGGGAACGTTCAAGGGGGGTGTGTGACAGGGAAGAGGACTCCGCGAATTTTACACGCAGACGGGCGAAGCGCGGATGACAGAAAATGCAGGACTCGGGACGTAGGACTCGGGACTCAGGTAAACGCTGCTTGGTAGTGATCTGCGCAACGCAGTAGCGTTGCAGGGCTTCGCTTTTCGCTGAGTCTCGAGTCCTGCGTCCTCTTCCTGTGCGTTCTCGCACTACAATGCCGTACAGCGAGGAGGAAAACCATGAAAACCGAAAAATTCAACCGCCGCACTTTCATCAGGACGGCCGGGGCGGCGGCCCTGGCGGCCGCCGGTGGACTTTCCCTGGGCGAAAGCCGCGCCGACGAATATCGCGTGCCTTTTTCTTCCGGCAGCGCGGCGCCGAAGGTGAAGGCGCCGGCCAATGCCTGCGATTGCCACATGCATTTCTATGACGACAGGTTTCCGGCGGCAGCGAGCGCGACTCTGCGACCGCCCAATGCGACGGTCGAAGACTATCGTCTGTTGCAGAAGCGCATCGGTACCTCGCGCACCGTCATCGTCACACCGTCGACGTACGGCACGGACAACCGGCCTTCACTCGAGGCCGCGGCAATTCTCGGCGCGCGCGCGCGCGTGGTGGCGGTGGTCGACGATACGGTCACCGACGCCGAGCTGAAGCGCCTCGCGACCCTGGGGGTGCGCGGCATCCGCTTCAACCTGGTGCAGAAAGGGGCCACTTCGCTCGACATGGTGGAGCCGCTGGCGAAGCGAGTGCACGACCTGGGATGGCACGTGCAGATCCACATGCTCGGCGACCAGATCGTGCAGATCGAGGACTTGTTGTTACGCCTGCCCGCGCCGATCGTGTTCGATCACCTTGGACGTGTGCCGCAACCCATGGGTGTCGACCACCGATCGTATGGTGTCATCCTCGGGCTGGTTGACAAGGGGCGGGCGTGGGTGAAAGTATCGGGCGCCTACCATGACACGAAAGTCGGGCCACCGGATTATGCGGACACCAGTGCGGTCGGACGGGCGTTCGTGAAGGCCGCGCCGGAGCGCATGGTCTGGGGCAGCGACTGGCCGCACCCGACGGTGAAGGAAATCGCCAGCAAACCCGACGACGCGATCCTGTTCAACCTCATTGCCGGCTGGGCGCCGGACGAAAGCACGTTACGCCGGGTGCTGGTCGACAATCCGGCGACGCTATACGGCTTCGAATGATTCCAAAGCTGGCTGGCCTGCGGTGGCCGCCGAGATTGCACTGCGCGAAGGCGCCGTTTCAAGCTAAAGTTCAGGATTACCGTGCCGATTGATTTCCGGCATGCACGCGAGGAGCAGTTCATTGGGCATGAGATCGATCAAGTCAGTCACAACTTTCGTTGCCGTCGTTCTTGCACTGGCGCTGCAGTTCGCCACGCCGGGCGCGCTGGCCGCCGACCTGCTTGCCCAGGCCAAACAGCAGGCGCTGCCAGCGAAGGCCTATCCGGAATTGAGGCAGATCAACGACCAGGTCGCGATTATGATCGCGCGCATGGACGCGAATACGAGCCAGTTGAAGGAGTATCGCAAGGCGCGCATCCGCGCTTCGGACCGGCGCTATTCCTCATTGACGCGGGAGTTCAATCAAACGCGCAGCCGCCTGAGCGAACTCGAGCGCAAGCTGGACAAGGCGCCGTCGCTCGACGTGTATCGCTTTCCCGCGCCCGCCGGGAGCGACCGCGGCAGTTCATCATCCGATGTCCGCGACCGGGTGATGGCTGCGGAAAAGAAGAAATACGATCAGGTCAAGACCTCGCTGCGCCTTAGCCTCAAGTCCATTTCCGATCACTACGACCAGCAGCTGCGCGAAATCGCCAAGCTGCGGTAACTTGCCGCAAGCCCGGATCTCATTCCTGATGCATAGGTCAGGTTTTACCGCAAAGTCGCAAAGGAAGGGCGAAATCTACAAATAATGTGCCACTCTGGGGTGGCAAGCATCGATAGGTTCCCCTTCTGGCATCATTAGGCACGCCACCCTCGCTTTCATCCTATTTCCGTGTTGTCTTTACCCTCGCGCTCTTTGCGTCTTTGCGGTGAAATTTGATCTGCTCAGGATCTATTTTTCCTCGCGGATCGCCTCGACTGAAATCACCAGCCGCACTTCGTCGCTGACCATCGACGTATATTTGTCCAGCCCGTAGTCGGATCGCTTCAACGTGGTCTGCAGGTCGCCACCGCAGACGAAGCGATCCAGCACCATGATCTTGACCTGCTTGCAGACGAAGTGGTCGGCGCTCAGGTGCACCGGTTTGGTCACCCCGTGCAATGTCAGCTCTCCGTCGAATTCCGTCGGCACGCCGTCCTTGAACTTCACCGCGTGGCCGGCGAAGTGGGCGGTCTTGTATCGGGCGACGTTGAAGAACATTTCATCGTTGAGCGCGGCATCGAGTTTCTTCACGCCGGTATCGATCGAGCGCGGATCGAGGTCCACGGTGACTTCCGCGGTCTGTTTGTCAGCATCCAGCGTCGCGCTTCCCTTGACCACGCCCATGCGGCCGCGCACGGAGGACACTCCCGTGTGCACAACGGCGAAATGCGCGAAGGTGTGGTCGGGATCGATCTTGTAACGGTCGGCCGCCGCTGCACTGCCGCCAACGAGCATCGCAAAGACCAAGCTCCACGCGAATGAGAAATTTTTCATCACTGCCTCCGAAAGTACCTACAGTCTAGAGGGATTTAATCGAACCGCGATGACACGAAGGGGCACGAAGGAAACACGAAGGAGTATCCAGGGTAATAATTTCTCATGTGCAGCAAGTCACATTGGCTGCCAGAAGAGATCCCAATGGGCGCGCAACGCAGTCGTACACACCATTCTTTTCCTGGGTTTCCTTCGTGACCCTTCCTATTTCCTTCGTGACCCTTCGTGTCCACGCGTTTCAGGGTTAATCCGCGTTCGCGAACGATTTTCGCCAAACGGCGAACCGCTGGTAGCATTGCACCAAACCCTGTCCCCGAGGATATGCCATGCACCCCAAAACAAGATACGTTTTTACCGCCAGCCTTGATGTTGACCCCGCCAAGGAGGATCTGTTCAACGAGATCTACGATACCGAGCATGTGCCATTCCTGCTCAAGGTGCCGGGCGTGCTGGCCGTGACCCGCGCGACCTTCGAACCGAACGCTATGATGAGAATTGATGGACAGAAGAAGGCGCTGGTGGCCGATGGCGAGCCGAAGTACAGCGCGATCTACGAACTGGAAAGCGCCGATGTGCTGTTGAGCGACGCCTGGGCGAAAGCCGTGGACCAGGGCCGCTGGCCAAAGGAGATCCGGCCTCATGTCCGCGCGCGGCGGCATACGCTGAAAAAAGTCTTGCTCTGAACGTTCGCGCAATCGGCACCGTCGTCCGCGAACTTTGCGGCCGTGACATGGCCCAATCGGTGTCTCAGTCTCTCGATTTTTCCTGAAGGAAACGCCATGATGCGAAGCCTGTTCCTTGCGCTTTTACTGGCCTTGCCGACGGCAGGCCAAGCTGCAGCGCCGTCCGATACGCCCGACAACCGGCTGGATGCGGCCAATCACCTGTTCGAACTCCCGGCTTATCGCCTGATCGCGACACGCCAGCTCTACGAATCGCTCAATTTCCTTCCCGCCGAACAGCAAAAGCGTGCGCTCGCCGCGTTGTCCGATCCGGCGGTCATGACGTCGTTGCGGGGTGTGATCTCGCGCAGCATGGCGCAGACCTTTTCCACCGCGGAACTGGGGCATCTCGCCCGCTTCCTGCAAGCGGACGAAGCCCGCAGCATGATCGACAAGACACAGAACTTTCAGTCCATCCTGACGAAGGAATTGCTGACGGCGTCGGTCAGCGATCCGGAATTGATCCGGATTTTGATTGGGAAATAAAAGCAGGACTCAGGGCGCAGGACTCAGGATTAAGGGGGATCGCAGTACCGATTTCTCTTTTCAACTGAGTCCCGAGTCCTGCGTCCTGAGTCCTGCCTTCGACGTCCTCAGTCCCAATATTCGCTACTTCTGTTTTTTCTTCGTCGCCGGACCCAAGCTCTGCCGGCAGCGGTGGCGTCGGCGTCGCGCGTGCCGGTGCGTGCACGGCGATCGTGATCTCGCTCATTTTCGCGAAGGCCTCGTTGTCCTGGGGAACGGGCAGTGGCGAGGCGGCGCCGATGGCGCGCTGGGCTTCCTGGTCGAATCGCTCAATGCCCGAAGGCGTAGCCGGTATCACGAACATCACGTCCCCGGAACGGCGCAACTGGATCTGGAATTCGGCCACGTAGTTGCCACCTTCGTTCCACCTGACTTGTCTGGCGACGTCCTGGCGGATCAGCGCTTCGTAAACTTTGAGGATCGCGGCGGTGTCGTCGAGTCCGGCCAGCAGGCCTTTCTTCGCCATCTGTTCGTAATTGCGCGCGGGCAGGTTGCTGTCGGCCAGGCTCTGATAAGGCGCGAGCCGGGACGCGATCGGTTTGCGTGCCGCCGCTGTCTTCGCTTCGGCCGTGGCACCCTGCGGACCCGCCGACTTGTCCTGCATGGGCGGCATTGGTTCCTCGAGTTGCTTTTTGCGGGCGTTGATCGTGTCCTGTTCCTGACGACGAAGGCGCTCCTGGCGCTCGAAGGCGATTTCCTGCGTGGCGACGTTGCCCGTCTTTGCCGTCCCGGTACGCTGTTTCAGGAGTTCTTCGGCGGAAATCCCGGCGCTCGGAATATATTGCGCGGAGACTGCGAAATTCAGGTTTTGCGAATCTTTCGCGATCAGCGTGGTAATGCCGACGAGCCGCCCCTGGTCGTCGAACAACCCGCCGCCGCTCGACCCCGGCGAGAACGGCGCGGTGGTTTGCACCATCTTCGTGCCGTTCTTCATTTCGCGAAACCCGGACGCGATGCCGTTGCTGATGGTCAGTTCCATGCCGCGCGGCGAGCCGATGGCGAAAACCGTTTCGCCGATGCGCAGCGAATCCGGCGGGGCAATTTCGACCGGCTTGTCGAAGCCGGGCTTCATCTGCGCCAGGTCGAGTTCGCAGAGATCCTTGCCGCGCTCGAAATTGACCACCGTCGCGCGTTCGATGATCTTGTCTTCGCGGCGGGAGATGACGAAATTTTTTCCGCGCTCGAGCACGTGGCAGTTCGTCACGAAACGCCCGGGCGCGATCAGCACGGCTGACCCCTGCGCCACGACGTCCACCACACCGGGCTCGTCGCCGGTGACAATGACGAGGTAAATCGCATGATGCGTCTTGGCGAAGACTTCGGATGCGTTCAATGCCCGGGCGGCGGGACTGACGGCGAGAAATGCCGCGGCAAGGACCAATAAAGGGCAAAGGCGGCGCATGATCAGGAGGAAAGAGTTCGGTGCAATGAGGGGAGGTATTCTACTCAGATTTCGATGACAAGCGCCGGATTGAACTGCCCGTTCTCGGTCGTCACCTGCGGCGGCGCATCCGCCGCCTGCGGTCCGCGCCAGTCGGACGTCCGGTAACCCATCGGGTTGGCGAGCACGCGCGTGCCGTTCACGCTGAAATCGAAGCTGTCGTGGGTATGCCCGTGGAACCACAGTGCCGATTTGCCCAGCAGCCGGGTCAGGTCGGACACGAACGCCGCGTTGACCAGGTTGCCGGTCCAGCGCGGATGTACGCTGCCGGGGTGGGGCGCGTGGTGCGTGATGACCACGGTTTTGCCGGCGAAGGGTTGGTCGAGCCGCGATTGCAGGAAGGCGATCGCGTCGCGATGCAGGTCGATGGTCTGCTGCGGCGTCAGGAAGTCGCCGTCCAGGCGGATTTTGCGAAAGTCCACCACGTATTTGCGGGACTCGGTGATGACCTGGTCCATTTTTTCCGGGCCGAGCAGGGCAAAGTCGGTCCACAGCGTGCTGCCGAGGAAGCGCACGCCATCGATGACCAGTTCGTCGTTGTCCAGCAGGCGCACGTTCGGACTGTGCTGCGCACGTGCTTTCAGCGCCGCCGCGGCCGCTTGCAGTTCGGCGTCGTAGTACTCATGATTGCCCGGCACGTAGAGCACGGTGCGGCCGCGGAAAGTATCCTCGGCCCAGTCGAAGGCCCGCGTGCCGTTGTCGATGTCGCCCGCAAGGACCACGATATCGGCATCGGTGGCCGGCAGCACGAACGGCGGATGCCGGTGCGAGTGCTCGAGGTGCAGGTCCGACAGAAGCTGGATTTTCATCGCGCGGGGCGGGTTCCAGGACGATAAGGCCTTGCATTCTAGAACGTCCCGCCCGATCCGGGCCGCCCGGAGCCGGATCGCGGCCTTCCGGCGGCGGGGAATCTGGCAGACAATTGCGCCGGACGTACGCTTGCCGTGTTCCGGGAAAAAGAGGTGTCAGTGAAAGCGTGGTGGGCGCGCGAGCGCCGGTTGATTGCTCCGATCGTGGCGGCCGGCCTGGCAGCGGGCGGCATCGCCGTCTGCGTCATCGCGGCGGCGGAGCCGACCAGCGCGCCGGCCTTTGTCGATCTCACGCCGGAAGAAAAGAAATGGCTGGTGGCGCATCCTGTCATCCGCGTGGGCGCGGAGACCAACTACGCGCCTTACGAATTCCAGGACAGTCGCGGACGCTTCATCGGCGTCGTCGCCGACTACCTCGACATCATCCGCTACAAGCTTGGCGCCCGCTTCCAGGTGACCCAGTTGCCGGATTTCGGCGCCGTGGAAAACAAGCTGCGCAAAAAGGATCTCGACGTCGTGCTCGCGGTGGCGGGCTCGGCGGACCGGGAGGAGTACCTCAATTTCACCAAACCCTACCTGCACTACGTCAACGTCATCGTCACGCGCGATGATTACAGCTTCGTCACGGGGCTGAAGGATTTCCAGGAAAACCGCGTCGCGGTGGTCGAGGGGCACTCGTCGAAGCAGCTTACCGCCCGCGTGTATCCGAACTTCAATGTCACCGCCTATCCCGACCTGCTCGACGGCCTAATGGCGGTCTCGACGGGACAAACCGACGGGCTGGTGGACGACATTTTTCCGATCGTCTACACGATCCGCTACCGCCAGATCAGCAACCTGAAGATCGCCACCGCCGTGGAGAAGGCGTTGCAGCCGCAGGGCTTCTCGGTCGGCGTGCGCAAGGACTGGCCGGAACTGGTCGGTATACTCGACAAGGTCCTGCTCACCATCGGCCACGAGGAGCAGCGTGAGATCTCGCAGAAGTGGCTCTCCGTGCGCTATGAAGACAAGGTCGACTACCGCGCGATCTGGACTTCCGTGGCCGTGTTCTCCGTCATCCTGCTCGCGGGGGTGTTCCACATCCGCCAGCTCAGCAAACAGCGCAAGGCCCTGCTGGCCGCGCGGGCCGAAGCCGAAGCTGCCAACCGGTCGAAGGATCAGTTCCTCGCCAACATGAGCCACGAGTTGCGCACGCCGCTGCATGCCATCCTCGGCTACGCGGATATGGTGCGCGGCGGCGCCATGCCTGAGCCTTCGCGCCAGGAGGCGCTGGCCACGATTGCCAGCAGTGGCCGGCACCTGCTTTCACTGATCAACGACCTGCTCGATCTGTCGCGCATCCGCTCCGGGCACATGGAGTTGCACCCGGCGCCGTTGCAACTGGCGGCCTTGTTCGAGGAAATCGCGGCGATGGTGCGCGTCGAGGCGCAGAGGAAAGGCCTGAATTTCTCTCTCGATGCGCCCGCCGGCCTGCCGCAGGTGGTCGAAGCCGACGGCAAGCGCCTGCGCCAGATCCTGTTAAACCTGCTGGGCAACGCGATCAAGTTCACCGATTCGGGCGGTGTAACGCTTGGCGTGGAGTGCGTGCCGGCCGAAGACGGCAAGATTGAATTGCGCGTGGTGGTGCGGGACACCGGCGTGGGCATTTCGGCCAAGGACGCGACGCGCATTTTCGCGCCGTTCGAACAGGCGTCACACGGACAAAAGCAGGAATCGGGCGTCGGGCTCGGGCTGGCCATCACCCGCGAGCTGGCGCGCCTGATGGGCGGCGAGGTCGAGGTCGATAGTCACCCGGGGCAAGGAAGTCAGTTCCGTTTCGCCGTGATACTGCCGGTGGTTC
Source organism: Betaproteobacteria bacterium (assembly GCA_043758735.1). Taxonomy (GTDB): domain Bacteria; phylum Pseudomonadota; class Gammaproteobacteria; order Burkholderiales; family JACQAP01; genus JACQAP01. The sequence continues at coordinate 12,891 of JAYVMZ010000028.1, read as the reverse complement.
AGGAGCACCAGGACGCCGTTCCCGCTGAAAATTCCGTGATCGGCTATCTTGGTCCGAGCCGCACCATCCTTGTCGTGGACGACCAGGCAGAAAATCGGCGCTTGCTGCAACAACTGCTGGAACCGCTGGGGTTCGGCGTCATTTTCGCGGACGGCGGCAGGCAAGCCGTGGCCAGCGCGCGTACCGACCGGCCGGACCTGATCGTGATGGATTTGCGCATGCCGGGCATGGATGGCGTGGAAGCGGCCCGTGCCATTCGCGGCACGCCGGGACTGGAAAATATTTTCATTATCGCTGCTTCCGCCAGCAGCGCGGATCTCGATCGCGCCGAGGCGGATCCGGCGACGTTCGTGACCTGTTTGCGCAAGCCATTCCAGACCGCGGACCTGCTGGCCGCGATCCAGCGTCCGCTCGCGCTGACCTGGCGCTACGCGGAGGCGGTGCAAGCCGGTGCGAGTACCGGGCGCCTGCGAGACGTCCTTGCACCGCCGCGCGCCGCGCTCGAGGAATTGCTCGACCTGGCGCGCATGGGAAAGCTGGTGCGCGTGGAGCAAATCGCGCTAGATCTCGAACAGCGGGATGCGCGCTTCAGCCCGTTCAGCCGGCGACTCTATGCGTTGGCGCGCGGTTTCGAAGAAGAGCACATGGTGGCGATGCTGGAAGAATGCATTGGAGCAAGCAGCGATGCCGCCGGCTGAACCCCGTGCAGCGACGTTGCTGATCGTCGACGACAAGCCGCAGAACCTGCGCCTGATTTCCGACTTTCTCGCCGAGCAGGGCTTCGACCTGATGCTCACGCGCAGCGGCGCGCAAGCGCTCGAGAAAATCGACCTGGCGATGCCCGACCTCGTGCTGCTCGACGTAACGATGCCGGAGATGGACGGTTTCGAAGTCTGCCGCCGGTTGAAGGACAACCCCCGCACCGCGGCGCTGCCGGTGATCTTCATGACGGCGCTCGACGATACCGCGCACAAGGTGGAAGGCTTCCGGCTCGGCGCGGTCGATTACATCACCAAGCCCATCCAGCGCGAAGAACTGCTGGCACGCATCCAGCACCAAGTCCACTTGCACAGCCTGCAAAAAGAATTGCTCGCCAAGAGCGGGGCTCTCGCGCAGATGAACGCGGAACTCGAAGCGTATGCGCACACCATTGCGCACAGTCTGAAGACGCCGCTGGCCGCCGCCAGCCGCTTCCTCGAGATCCTGCATAAATTCAAATCCGACGGATTGACCGCCGAGCAGCGCCACCTGGCGCAGCAGGCGCTCAGCGCGCTGGCGATGACGGGCAGCGCGGTCGATGCGCTGCTGTTGCTGTCAACCGTCGCGCAGCAAAGCGTGGAGCTGCAGCCGCTGAAAATGGATGGGCTGGTCGATCAGGTCCTGCTCCAGCTCGCCGATCTGCAGGCTGTTACCGGTGCCGCGGTGAAGTTGCCGAAGGCGTGGCCCTCCGCGCTGGGCTATGCGCCGTGGGTAGGAGAGGTGTGGCTGAACCTGTTGAGCAATGCGCTCAAGTATGGCGGTTCGCCGCCTGGCATCGAACTCGGCGGCACGCCAGAGGGCTCGCACGTGTGTTTCTGGGTGCGCGACAACGGCAAAACGCTTTCGCCGGAAGACCGCAAACGCGTATTCGTTCCGTTCACCCGATTGCAGCAGGAACGTGCGGCCGGGCATGGCCTCGGATTGGCCACCGTCCAGCGCATCGTTTCGAAACTCGGCGGCAGAGCCGGCGTCAGTGCCGGGCCGAAAGGCGGCAACGAGTTTTTCTTTTCCTTGCCGGCGCCCGTCAAGGCTGCAGGCCGCTGATGCGCGCTTTCATTTCATCATGAAAATCCTGCACGCCGACGACCATTCCCTGTTCCGCGAAGGCCTCGGATTCTTCCTCAAGCTGCTCGATGCGGGGGTCAGGTCTCTGGAAGCGGGCAACCTGCAGGCGGCGCTCGACAAGCTTGCGCTGGAATCGCCGGTCGACCTGATGCTGCTCGATCTCGAGATGCCGGGCATGAACGGGCTCGAAGGCTTCTACGAAATCCGCCGGCGCTACCCGGACCTGCCGATTGCGATCGTTTCCGGCGTGAACGACGCGCGCATCATCCGCCAGCTGCTCGATGGCGGCGCGCGCGGCTACATCCCGAAGCTTGCCGGCAGCGAACAGTTGATGGATGCGCTGCGGCGCGTGCTCAAGGGCGAGATCTACGTGCCCGACGCGTTGTTCATACCTGCGCAACAAACCACGGCGAATGACGACAAGGCATCGCCCCTGACGTTGCGGCAGCAGGAAATCCTGCCGTTGCTCGCCGAAGGCATGCCCAACAAGAAGATCGCCGATGCGCTGAGCGTGACGGAAGGCACGGTCAAGCAGCACCTGAAGGATCTGTTCCGGCGCCTCGGCGTGCGCAATCGCACGCAGGCCGTCAAGGAGGCGCAGCGCCTGGGATTGCTGCGGGACTGAGCGCTGGCGCGACCGGATCGGCGCGAACGCGAAGCACAAAAAGAAAGAAGGCAGGTCACCCTGCCTTCTCTCGTCTACTGCCTGAACCGGTATGAAGCGGTTTCAGTTATTGCGGTACGACCTTCTTGGCTCTCTTTTTCTTGGACTTCTTTTCGCCGTCAACTGCGCGAGCCGGCTTGTCGGCAGCTGAACCCGACTTGACCGCGCCGTCGTCGACTGCACGGCCCGGCTTGCTGGCGCCGCCTGCCTTCACTGCGCCGTCATCGAGTGCACGGCCCGGCTTGTCGGTGCTGCCTGCGGCCTTCACTGCGCCGTCGTCGACTGCACGGCCCGGCTTGCTGGTACCACCGGCCTTCACCGCGCCATCATCAAGTGCACGGCCCGGCTTGCTGGTGCCACCGGCCTTCACTGCGCCGTCGTCCAAAGAACGGCCGGGCTTGCTGGAAGCGCCACCGGCCTTCACGTCATCGGCCGAGAAGCCGGGAAGGGAAACCATCAAAAGGCTGGCTGCGGCCAGCGCGGGAATCAAAATACGCATTCAAATCTCCTTGTCATGGGTCTGCCGTTGCCTGCGGGCAGATACGGATTGCGGCCGTCACAGTTGATTTGGTTGCGAGGCCAGGAAGAAGGCTTCTTCCTGAAGCCATACTCGCAATAAATCGCTGTTGCCGCCATTCCGCATTCGGGGTAGAGGGCTATCACTTTGGTGATAGGTGGAAGGTTGTCCCACCGGCGAAAGCCCGGATGCGCAACTTACGTCAGAACTTGCCCAGGTGCAAGCCTGCATCCACCAGAATCGATTCGCCCGTCACCAGGTCGGCGCCCTCGATCAGCCAGATCGCCACTTCGGCCACGTCGTCGGGCGTCGCCGCCTTGGCGAGCGGCACGGTCTTTTCGTAGCCGGCTTTGAATTTGGCGTATTCGTCCTTGCTGTAGCGCTGCAGATGCCAGCGCGTCTCGATGAGCGCCGGACAGACCGCATTGACGCGGATCTCCGGCGCGAGCGATCGCGCGAGCGCGAGCGTCATGGCATTCAACGCGCCCTTGGATGCGATATACGCGGTGGACGAACCGATGCCCAGCACGCCCGAAATGGAGGAGATGTTCACGATCGCACCCTTACCCTGTTTTTTCATCGCCGGGGCGCAGGCGCGGATCATCTGGTAAGGGCCGACGACGTTGACCGCATAGATGCGCTGGAAGTCCTCCGCGTCGAGGCCGTCGAGGTCGGTTGCGGCAGCGAATTTGGTGATGCCGGCGTTGTTGATCAGGGCGTCGATACGGCCCCATTTGTCCAGGGCTGCATTGGCCAGTGCACGGCAATCGCCATCCCGTCCCACGTCCCCCTGAACCATGATCGCTTCCGTGCCGGCCGCCTTGCAGGCGGCGACGGTCTCCCGCGCTTCCTGTTCGCTCTTCGTGTAATTGACCACGACGCGGCAGCCTTTCCCGGCCAGTTGAATCGCGCAGGCCGCACCGGTGCCGGTGGCCGAACCGGTGACAATGCAGACCGCATCCTTGAGTTTCATCGGCTTCCTCTTGATTATTGGCGGGGGGAAGGGCGATGCTATCAATATTTCAGGCGCGAGGCGCGAGGCACGAGAAAATTGGCCTGAACTCTCGCGCCTCGTGCCTGGTGCCTCTTACTTGCTCGTATACCCGCGCCCATCCAGTCACGCACCGAGCGCGCCTTGATAGTCCGGATCCATTTGTCCACCATTAGCCGCGCGGCGGATAGTAGTGGTCGTGGTCGTAGCGCGCATCGCGGTATTCGTCGCGATGGAATTCGTGCTCGCGCGGCCCACCCTGCCCACCCTGCCCGGCGTGGACGGCACGGGGGATTCCCGCTACGCACGACAATGCAAGCAGGGCTGCGATGGCAGACTTTGCGGCAAAACGGGCTGAAGACAGGGATCGAGCGGACGACATGATTGTGTAACCGGTAAGGCGGATTAACGCGGCGTCACGGCGACGTTCACATTGAGCTGGTTGCCCGGGTTGTAGGGCAGCCGCGTCGAGAAGCGCTGGCCGTCGTATTCGTAAGTCACGATGTAGCCGGCGGTGACTGCCTGGAAATTATCGACCTGGCGACAGCGTTGCACCGGCATGGTGGTGGTGATCGTGCCGCCGCCTCTGTTCTGGTTGGCAACGACATCGCCGGTGACGGCGCCGACACCCGCACCCACGGCGGCACCCGCCACGCGGCCATTCCCGCGTCCGATTTGCGAGCCCAGCAAGCCGCCGGCGACGCCACCGATGATGGCGCCAAGATAGTTGTGTTCCGGCGGCGGTGCGGCCTGGCTGACCTGCTGCTGTTCGGTCCAGCACTGTTGCGTCGGATGGTTGACCTGCTCGGTGACCGGCGATACCCCGACGACGTTGGCGATCGCCTCGAAGGCATGGGCATTTGCCTGGGCAAGCGCCAGCATGGACGTAACGGCGATGGTGATTTTCCTCATGATCCTTATCCCTCCTGGCTAGGTTCCAGATAGTGTTGCTGCCTGCTCTAACGCATTGGAGTGCCGCCGGTTACGCGAGTTTTGTAACGTAGTGTTGAAAAAGCCGTGACAGCGTGACTGACGGAAATCGGTAAATTTACGACAATTCAGTTGAATATTTGTGGGGAAACCGACAGCTTTCCACTGAGCTCACCCCGCCTATTTACGAGGTCACGACAGTCACGACAGTCACGATAGTTATGGGCGAAGTCCGGTTATGGTCGAAGACCGGTATCCCGTTGTATCGTCTTGTGGGAATCCAGCGAAGTCGGGCACGCCCGTCACGGCTTTTGAGGCACAATCACCCCCCGGTGAGGAAAGATCGACAAAACAATAACGACGCAGTGCCGGGCGGGGTGGATTCCACCTACGCGTGGACACGGCTGGTGCTGGCGCTGATCCTGTCGACCATCGGCGGGGTGGGGATGTGGTCGGTGGTCGTGGCGCTGCCCGCGGTGCAGGCCGAGTTCGGGGTGGCGCGCGCCGATGCTTCGCTTCCCTATACGTTGACCATGCTCGGTTTTGGCGTCGGCACCTTGTTGCTCGGGCGGATGTCGGATCGGTTCGGCGTCCTGCCGCCGGTGCTCATCGGTATTTTCTGCCTGGTTTTTGGTTACGCCGCTGCCGCATCGTCTTCGACACTCTGGCAATATTCCATAGCCCACGGCCTGCTCATCGGCTTCGGCAGCTCGGCGACTTTTTCGCCGTTGCTCGCGGACATGTCGCACTGGTTCGCACGCCGCCGCGGCATCGCCGTGGCCATCATTGCCAGTGGCAACTACATGGCCGGCACTCTGTGGCCTTCGGTGATCCAGCATTTCATCGAGACGAGCGGATGGCGGCATACGCTGTTCGGCATTTCGATTTTTTGCGCCGTCACCATGATTCCCCTGGTTCTGACCTTGCGCAGGCGCGCGCCGGACACACACGATACTGTGGCCGCGTCGACGCAGGAACTGGCCGTGCGCGCCCGTCCGCTGGGAATGTCGCCGATGGCATTGCAGAACCTGCTGATCATCGCAGGCGTAGGATGTTGTGTCGCCATGTCCATGCCGCAAGTGCATCTGGTTGCGTACTGTGGAGATCTTGGCTATGGCGCCGCGCGCGGCGCGCAGATGCTGTCGCTGCTGCTCGCATGCGGCATCATCAGCCGCCTGGTCTTTGGCTGGATTTCGGACCGGATCGGCGGATTGCGCACGCTGCTGATCGGGTCGGGCATGCAGTGCTTCGCGCTGTTCCTCTTCCTGCCTTTTGACGGACTTGCCTCGCTGTTCGTCATCTCGGCCTTGTTCGGGCTGTTTCAGGGTGGCATCGTGCCTTCCTACGCCATCATCATCCGCGAGTACTTCTCGCCGAAGGAAGCCGGCACGCGCATCGGCATCGTACTGACTGCCACGATGGCCGGCATGGCGCTCGGCGGCTGGATGTCCGGGTTGATTTTCGACCTGACCGGTTCGTACCGGGTGGCGTTCATGAACGGCATTGCCTTTAACCTGGTCAACATGGCGATCGCCATGATGCTACTTGGCAGAAGCAGGAGGCAGACGATGCTCGGTGAGAGACACGAGGCGCCAGGTACGAGGCGCTAGGGGCCAGGCGCGAGACGCCAAGGACCAGGGCCGCGCCATCCATCACGTAGATATAAACATGACTAATTCGAAATCGCGTCGCCGTTTCGTTATGGGCGCTTCGGCAACGGCGGCGCTGGCCGTGACAGGCATTCCCATGATGGCTCGTGCAGAGAGTGCGATCGCCTTGCGCGTTTCTTCTTCGCTGACCGCCGACCAGAATTCGGCGCACTACATATGGTTTCAGCGTTTCGTCGCCAATCTGAAATCCGCGGCGGGTTCCAGGATCGCCGCCGATTTCTTTCCGAACAGCCAGCTCGGCAAGGAAGCCGACGTGGTGCAACAGGTCAAGGTCGGATCGATCGACATCATGCTGACCGGTTCCTCGATATGGGCCACGGTCGCGCCTGAATTCGGCATGCTCGACCTGGGTTATTTGTTCGACAGTTATGCGCACATGGCCAGGGCGCTCGATGCCGGCGTCGGCGCGAACCTTGCGGACATCCTGCGCAACCGCACCGCCTGCACAGTCATGGGATGGGGTTCGCACTTCGCCGCGCGCAGCGTTTATACCAAGTTGCCGGTGACATCGCTCCAAGGACTCAAAGGCGTGAAGCTGCGCGTCTTGCCGACTAGCGCGTTCATCGACACGTTCAAGATGATGGGTGCGGTTCCGACACCCATACCGTTCAATGAGCTTTACACTGCAGTGCAGACCGGCGTGGTCGATGGCTTCGAGCACGATGCCTCGACCGTGCTTGCCACCAAGCTCTTTGAAGTCACCAGGCATTGTTTCCTGACCGAGCATCTGTTTCCGCCGATGGTCGCGGTGATTGGAAGGCGTGGGCTGGACAGAATTCCCGCGCACATCCGGGCGGCATTCCTGCAGGCGGCGCAGGAGGCGAGCCTGTATCAGCGTTCTCAAGCAGCGGATAAAGGACGCACGGCATTCGAGGAACTGAAGAAGCTCGGCATCGCTTTCCACCCCATGGCGAAAGCGGAACGGGATGGATTGCGCAAGCAAATGGAAACGCAACTCTGGCCGGCGTTTGCCGCCCAGTACCCACCCACCAGGCCATTGTTCCAGGCCATTGTTCCAGGCGGTTGCCGCCGCGCGTTGATCCCGACAGGAGGGACGGGAACGTAAAATGAAACACGACGCCGGCTACGCTTCCCAGTTCGCCAGGCCGCTGTGGGCGCACCGGGTGTTGGGCGGACTGCTCGATGCGACGGAGGTTTTTGCAGCGCTTGTCCTCGCAGCCGACGTCGTGGTGGTGTTGTGCTCGGTGGTCTGGCGCTATTTCCTGCACGACCCGGTGGATTGGGCGGAGGAAATCGCACGCGCCCTGATGGGCATGCAGGTATTCCTCGGCGCGGCGACCACCCTGGCGCGCGCGCAGCACGTCGGCATCGACAGCTTCCGCAACCTGTTTCCCGCAATCTGGCGTCCGGTGCTGATCCAGCTTTGCCACTGGATAGTAGTCGTCGTGACGGTAGCGTTGTTGCTGTCTTCGTGCGCGCTGCTCGCCGATTCTCGTGGACAGACTACGCCGATCGGGTTGCCGCAATGGATCTACATTGGTCCTGTCGTGATCGGCAGCGCGCTCATGCTCCTGTTCGGTATCGCCAGCGCGCTCAACGGACCCGGTAAAACCGTCTGGGGTACGCTGGTCCTCGCGGCGGCATTGTCCGCGGTGGTCTGGGCCTGGAATGCCGCCATGCCCGCGCAGGCGATCGCGCCGCTGATGCTGCTCGCCACCGGTTTCGTGCTGAGCATCGTCGCCGGTCTCCCGATCGCGTTCGCGCTCGCCTTTTCCGCGTTGCTTTACTTCCTCGCCGACCCCTCGCTGCCGATGCTGGTGTATTCGCAGCAGGTGCTCTCGGGCATGGATCATTTCGTGTTGCTGGCGATCCCTTTCTTCGTGCTGGCCGGCCTGCTGATGGAAGAGAATGGCATGTCGTCGCGGCTGATCGAACTGCTGTTGCGCATGTTCGGGCGCGTGCGCGGCGGCTTGAATTTGATCATCATCACGGCGACGGCATTTTTCTCCGGCGTGTCGGGATCGAAGCTCGCCGATGTCGCGGCGGTCGGCGGTATCATCATGCCGGCGGTGCGCCGCACGCGACAGGACCCGAACGATGCCGCCGGATTGCTGGCGGCTTCTGCGGTGATGGCGGAAACCATCCCGCCCTGCATCAACATGATCATCATGGGCTTCGTCGCCAATATCTCGATCGGCGGTTTGTTCATCGCCGGGCTGGTGCCGGCGGCGTTCATGGCGCTGTCCCTCGCGCTGGTGGCGTATGCCTTCGGCTCGCGCATCGATCCCGATTCGGCGTTCGACAAGCGCCGCGCGATGCTGCCGCTGATCGGCGGGGCGCTGGTCGGCCTCATCATGATCGCGATGATCGGCAAAGGCGTGACTTCAGGTATCGCGACGTCGACGGAGGTGTCTGCCTTTGCGGTGGCCTACGCGCTGGTGGTGGGTGGGCTGGCATTCCGCGAACTGAGCATGCGCAGCGTGCTGCGCCTGTTCGTGCGTTCGGCGTCGATGGCCGGCAGCATTCTTTTCATTGTGGCGGCGGCGTCAAGCGTTTCCTTCGCGCTGACCATCCAGCAGATCCCGCAGCAACTCTCGGGCTTCATGATGGACCTGGGCCACCGCTTCGGTGCGGACGGCTTCGTACTCGCATCGACAATGCTTATGATCGCCTTCGGCGCGATCCTCGAGGGCGCGCCTGCTCTGATCATCTTTGGCCCGCTGCTCACACCGATCGCGCTGCAGCTCGGCGTCTCGCCGCTGCACTTCGGTACCGTCATGGTGGTGGCGATGGGATTCGGCTTGTTTTCGCCGCCGGTCGGACTTGGTCTGTTCGCGACCTGCTCGATCACCGGCACCGAGGTGAAGGACGTGGTGCGGCCGATGGCGAAGTATCTCGCCGTGCTGTTCGTGGCACTCCTGGTGCTGGTATTTGTGCCCGCGTTTTCGCTCTGGCTGCCTGCGCGATTCGGCTTCGGCTGATAAGGACTCAAGAATAGCTCTCACCGCGTCCTCCGCGGTGAGAGCGAGGTATTTCGCTAGTGCAGTTGAGGTTTTTTGAGGAAGTCGTTACGGTCGGCCGATTGCAGGCGCACGTTCAGCAGCGATCCCTCGCGTGCCAGGGTCAGTGGGATCTCGGTGCCGGCCGCGCCGAGTTGCCAGACCTTGCGGAACAGGTCGGCGAGCGAAGCAACACGCTGGCCGGCAACTTCGAGCACCATGTCGCCTTGGCGGATGCCGGCGCGTTGCGCCGGTCCGTCCTTGGCCAGCCCGCCGACGACGATCTGGCCGCCGGTTTGCGCCGCATACATGCCCATCCATGGGCGGGGCGCGAAGCTCGACCGCCCCAGTTTCAGCATGTCGTCCAGGATCGGCTCGAGCACGTCGATGGGAACGACCATGTTGCCCTGCGCCTGCTTGCCTTCGTGCAACTCTTCGACGAGCAGCGAGCCGATGCCGAGCAAGCGGCCGTCCATGTCCACCACCGCCGCCCCTCCCCACTGTGGATGCGCGGGGGAGATGAACAACGCCTCGTCGAGCACGTATTCCCAGTAACCGGTGAACTCGCGCTTGTCGGTGATCTTCGATTTCAGTGCGTGCGCGCGCCCGCCGTGGCCGATGGCGATGACGTCGTCGCCAGCGCCGCAGGAACCGGTGTTGCCTCGCGGCATTGCCGGTACGCCGAGCTTGCCGAGCGGCTGCACCAGGCCGAATCCGGTGGCTTGGTCGTAGGCCAGCGGGTAGCCCGCAACGGCGAGGCCGCTATTGGTCGTCAGCCAGATGCTGCGAGCTTCGGTGATGAGGTAACCGATGGTGAGGACGAGGCCGTCATCGCGGATGACGATGCCGTTGCCGACCCGTTCGGTGCCGAGGATGGAAGCGGTGAAGGCGTCTTCGGGAACTTCCGAGCGCAGCAACACGACCGCGTCGAGTGCCGAATCGAGGTTGAACCGCAATTCGTTCTGTTGCGGTTGCATGCCCTTCGGAAAAGCCCAGTTGCCTTGCTCGGCCATGAAGAAATCCGGATCGCGCCCGCCGGAAGGGGCGGCAATCCGGATTGTTACGCGATTCGCCGCGGCCGTAAAGGTTCAGGCGGGCTGCAGTCTGGGCGCAATGGGCGCTTCGCGGATCGGCAGGTTGACCAGGGCCGCGATAGCGGCGAGCCCGGCATCGAGGTACCACATGATCGTGTAATTGCCGAGGTTGACGACGGCAAGGCCGCCCAGCCATGCGCCAAGAAATGCGCCGATCTGGTGCGACAGCAGGGTCAGTCCGAACAGGGTGGCCAGGTAGCGGGTGCCGAACAGTTTTCCGACGATGGTGGCGGTGGGCGGCACGGTCGCCAGCCAGGTCAGGCCAAGGCTCGCAGCGAAGAGATAAAACGTCAGCGAAGTTTTCGGCGCTGCAAGATAGATCAGGATCAGAAACGTGCGCGAGCTGTACATCCAGAACAGGATGTATTTGCTGCGAAACCGTTGCGTGCCCCAACCGGCAAGCAGGCTGCCGACAATGTTCGACAGGCCGATGATGGCCAGCGACCAGCTCGCCACTTGCGCCGAAAGGCCGCACAACTGCACTTCGCCCGGCAGATGCGTGATCAGGAAGGCGATGTGGAATCCACAGGTAAAGAACCCCGCATGCAGCAGCAGATAGCTGCGGTCCTTCCCCGCATCACGCAGCGCGGCCTTCATGCCCTTGTCCGCGGGATTGGCCGCCACCGAGCGCGCCTGTTCGGCGGCGGTCGCCGGTTTGCCGCGCAGCGCGCGCGTGATCGGCAGGGCCGCCAGCGCGATTCCAGCGATTGACCACATCGCCCCCATCCAGCCCAGCGCGCTGATCAGCCCTTGCGTGATCGGCGCGAACACGAATTGCCCGAACGATCCGCCGGCATTGATGATGCCGGCCGCCATGCCGCGCTTTTCCGGCGGCATGTGCCGTGCCGCCGATCCGATCAGCACCGAGAAGCTGCCCGCGCCGGAGCCGGCCGCAATCACAATCCCAAGCGAGAAAATCAGCCCGGCGGAGGTCGTCATGAACGGTGTGATCGCCGAGCCGAGTGCGAGTAGCAGGATGCCGCCGACGAGCACACGCCCGGCACCGTAACGATCGGCAATGGCTCCGGCGATCGGCTGCACGGCGCCCCAGACGAACTGGCCGATCGCCATGGCCAGACTGATGGTGGCGATGCCCAGCCCTGTCGAGGTGTTGAGCGGCGAAAGGAACAGACCTTGTGACTGGCGCGATCCCATGGTGACCATCAGCAGCGCGGCGGCAAGCAGGACGATGAACCAGTAGGAGCGGGGTTCGTTGCGGGTGGCCATGGCTAGTTATCCTCCGGAAGGGCGGGCTTGAGACGCGACAACGCCTGTTCGATCTGGGTGTGGAGATTGGCGACAAAATCGCGGCCGAGCTGTTCCTCGAGCGCGACCTGCGCCTGGCGCCATTGCTTGCGCGCGGCCGTGCGCAGACGCAAACCGCCCGCGGTCAGCTCGAACAGCCGCTGGCGCGCATCCGTGCCGGACGATTCGCCCACCAGATTCTGTTCGAGCAGCGGCTGCAGGCTGCGGGTCAGCGTCGTGCGGTCGATTTCCATGCGGTCCGCCAATGCCGTCAGCGATTGCGGTACCTCGGACAGCTGCGCCAGCAGTGAATACTGCGAAAGCTTCAACCCGCTCCCGCGCATGTGGTGCTCGTAGAACGCCGTCACGCGCCGCGTCAGCCGGCGCAGCCTCGCGCCAGTGCAGGCAACCGGAGGCGCGACCTCCGTGGCACGGGCGATTGCGGCGCGCATGGATTTTGGACGGTTCGTCGTGGCGGAAGTGCTCATCTGCGACAAGGCCATATAACGTGCATATGCACGTACTTTAGCAGAAAAGGCGAGGGCCGCGGTTCGAGGGCTGCTGGCTGAGAGGGAAGTTCGGCGAAGCAGGACTGAGGCGCTTGCCGTTCTGCCCATATGACGCGCCGAGCAGCTCGGCCTGGCAAGGGGATTTCGGCGAGGACTGTGCGCCCTCAACGTCCCTTCGGAGCCGGGGGCAGCCCGGCGGCTGGTCACTTTTCTTGATCGGCCAAGAAAAGTACGTAGCCGCCGGGCTACCCCCGGCATGCTTTTAAGTCTGCATCAAAGACTCGTCAATAAAAAGCCCGGCATTGCCGGGCTCTTAAATTGTTGGCTCGTCAGCGGAATCTGTGGGTAGATTTAGTCAGGCAATGTGACCTTTTCGCTTAAGAATTTAGGCTCATCGTGGAAAAGTGTGGGTAATTGTTGAGGCAAATTGGTTCCGTCACAGACGGGAGATTTGGTCATTGACGGGGTGCGAAAAGCTGGCATGATT
>JAYVMZ010000027.1:0-21587 GCA_043758735.1 Betaproteobacteria bacterium | reverse complement strand
GGCGTTGAGATGCCTGACAATACTAAATACATCGGGAGGAATTCATGCGCGTATCACTCTGGAGCGCCCTGTCGGCCGGCGCCGTTGCATCCCTGCTTGCCCTGTCTGCGGCCGCGGACTCGATTCGCATCGGACTGGTCAGCGAGATCACCGGCCCGAACGCCGAAGCCGGCAGCTATACCGTCAATGGCGCCAAGCTCGCCGTAGAACAGATCAACAAGAAGGGCGGCATCCTCGGCAAGCAGATTGAACTGGTGATCGAAGACAACCAGTCCACCAATCCCGGCACGGTGCTGGCATTCTCCAAGCTGGGTGGCAACAAGGACATTCCGGCCATCATCGGCCCGATCCGCAGCACGCAGGTGCAAGCCGCTTCGCCTACGATCCAGAAAGCCGGCATCCCCGTCATGATCGGCGGCACCGATCCGAGCCTGACCCACGTGAACAATCCGTGGGTATTCCGCTGCCGGCCGAACGACACCTTCTCCTCGCGCGTGATCAGCGACTTCGGCGTCACCAAACTGAAACTGAAAAAATGGGCGATCGTGCATTCCACCGACGCTTTCGGTTCCGGCGGACAGAAGGCGCTCACCGATGCGCTGAAGGGTCTTGGCATCGAACCCGTCCTGATCCAGGGTTACACGAATAATTCGCAGGATTTCACGCCGGTGGTGCTGGCGATCAAGAAATCCGGCGCCGATGTCATCGGCACCTATATGACCAACTCGCAGGACCTGGGCATTTTCGCCAAGCAACTGCGCCAGCTCGGGGTCACCGCAACCTGGATCGGTTCGCCGTCGATCGTGACCGACACCGCGATGAAGCTCGCCGGCGAATCGCTGCATGGTACCTACGGCATCGCCGATTTCAATCCGGATGCCAACGCGGAAGCAAAGGCCTATGCGACCGCGTATCGCGCCAAATACAACGTCGAGCCGGATGTCTATTCGAGCTGGGCGTTCGACGCGATGAATGTCATCGCACAGGCGCTCAACAGCGCGAAAAGCGACAAGGCCGACGACATCCGCAAGGCCATCCTCGGCCTGAAGAACTGGAAGGGCGTCGAAGGCAATTACAATTTCGACGCCAACGGCGACGGGCTGCGCGGCTACAACATCGTCAAGAACGAAGGCGGCAAGGTCAAGTTCGTCGAGCACATCAGTTTCGATCAATAATCGCGTGAGCAGGGGCAGAGGGAACGCGCCGTGGATGCGCTAGCCAATAATTTTCAGGTGCTCTTCCAGGGCCTCGCGCTCGGCAGCATCTATGCGCTGGTAGCACTGGGTTTCGTGCTCATCATCCGCGCCACCAATGTGGTGAACTTCGCCCAAGGCGATTTCGCCATGCTCGGCGCCTACATGATGGTCGCCTTCCTGGTCGGCGTCGGGCTGCCCTACTGGCTTTCCTTCCTGCTAGCCCTGGTCGGCATGGGCGTGTTCGGCCTGGTATTCAACTACGGGGTGTACTACCCGCTGCGGCACCGGGGTTTCCTGCCGGTCATCATTTCCACCCTCGGCGCATCGATCTTCCTGCAGAACACCGTGCTCGCGATTTTCGGTGCGCAGCCCAAACGGCTCGACAACGTGATAGCGGGCGGCATCCAGATCGGCTCGGTATTTCTCGACAGCCAGTACCTGGTGATCCTCGCGGTGACCATGGTCATGGTCGCATTCCAGTTTTTCTTTTTCGAGCACACCATGCTCGGCAAGAAACTGCAGGCGACATCGCAGGATAAGGACATGGCGCGCCTGCTCGGCATCCCGGTGGCGCTGATGATCGCGATCACCTTCGTCTACAGTTCCGCGCTCGGCGGACTGGCGGGCGTGCTGGTGGGCCCGGTGCTGTTCGTGTCGATCGGAATGGGCTCGATCATCGCGCTGAAAGCCTTCGCCGCCACCATCATCGGCGGCTTCGGCGACGTGAAGGGCGCCATCGTCGGCGGCTTCTTCATCGGCGTGATCGAAAGCTTCGCCGCTTTCTATATATCCGTTCCCTACAAGGACGCCTACGCTTTCCTGATGCTGTTCCTGGTGCTGGTGTTCCGGCCGCAGGGTTTCTTCGGCGAAAGGGTTTCCGAGAAAGCATGAGCACGCAAACACTCGAAGCGCCGCGCAAGCGCCGCCTCTCGCCCTGGCCTTTCGTTCTGCTCGTCATCGCCATCGCGGTGCCGCTGCTGCCGTATTACTCGAATGTCAGCCACTTCGTGCTGTCAATGTTCATGCAGGCGACAACGTATGCGATCGCGGTACTGGGCATGGTAGTGGTGCTCGGCTACACCGGGCAAATCAATCTCGCGCAGGCCGCCTTCTTCGGGTTCGGCGCTTACGGTGTTGCGCTCGGCACGGTGTCTTACGGGCTGTCGTTCTGGCTCTCGCTGGCGATCGGCATCGGCATCGCGGGCCTGGCCGGTGGCATCCTCGGCCTGACTACGCTGCGCCTTGGCGGCCACTATCTTGCAATGATTACCATCAGCTTCCAGCAGATCTTCGACCTGGTCGCGGTCAACTGGATCGAAGTCACGCACGGACCCGACGGCATCGCCGGCATCGGACGGCCGTCGCTGTTCGGGCATGAATTGTCCGATGACCGTGCGTACCTGGCGCTTTGCTCGGTGGTGCTGTACGCGATGATCGCGGCGGTGTGGTATCTGCCGCAGACGCGGCTCGGCCGCGCCATGCGCGGCGTACGCGAGAACGAACTCGCCGCGGAAGTCGTCGGCGTGCATACGCTGCGGACGAAGGTCATCGCCTTCACGTTGTGCGCGGCGCTCGGCGGCATTGGTGGCGGACTCTACGCGGGCGGCTTCGCCTATATCAGTCCGGACAATTTCAACTTCCAGCGCGCGGTGGAATTCCTGTCGATGTTGCTGCTCGGCGGCGTGCAATCGCCGTTCGGCGGCGCGCTGGGCACCACGCTGCTGATTTTGCTGCCCGAATGGCTGAAGGAAATGCCGCCCAGCCTGCAATTCATCAAGGATGTGTACCTGGCGATCTACGGCCTGGCCGTGATCCTGATCATGGTGTTCATGCCTGAGGGCATCTGGGGCCTGCTGCGCAGTAATTGGAAAAAATTCAGGACGATGGATCCAGTCGACACGTCGGGTATCAAGGCGCTCAATCTCGACATCGCCGTAACGGAAACGACGCCGCTGCTCAAGCTCGAAGGCATGCAGAAGTTCTTCGGCGGCCTGCGTGCGGTCGATGGCATCGACCTGGAAGTCTCACGCGGCACGGTGCATGCGCTGATCGGACCGAACGGTTCCGGCAAAACCACCACGCTGAACGTCGTCAACGGTATTTACAAGGCGACCGGCGGCCGCATCTTCATCGACGGCAACGACGTTACGCTGAAATCGCCGCACGAACGCGCCGGGCACGGCCTGGGCCGCACTTTCCAGAACATCCGCCTGTTCCCGAGCATGTCGGCGCTCGAAAACGTGATCGTCGGCGCGCAACGCGACAACAATCCGATCGAGCCGGGCGGCAAGGCGTTGCGTGCCCGCGCGATGTCGGCGCTGCAATTCGTCGGGCTCGCGGACAAGGCCGACACCATCGTGCGCAGCCTGCCCTACGGCCACCAGCGCCTGGTCGAGATCGCCCGCGCGCTGGCCGGCCATCCGAAACTGCTGCTGCTCGACGAGCCCGCGGCCGGATTGAACCAGACCGAAAAAATGGAGCTGGTGGAATTGCTGAAGAAACTGCGCAGCGGCCACGGCCTGACCATATTCCTGATCGACCACGACATGGGGCTGGTGGAAAAAGTGTCGGACCGCATCACCGTGCTGAACTTCGGCAAGAAAATCGCGGAAGGCACGCCGCAGGAAGTGCTGCGCCATCCGGATGTGATTGCCGCGTACCTGGGAGATCCGAATGCCGCCGTTGCTTGAGCTGAAGAACGTCGCCAGTTACTACGGCAGCGTGCAGGCGCTCAAGAGCGTGAACCTGCGCGTCGAGCAGGGCGAGGTGGTGACTTTGCTCGGCGCCAACGGCGCCGGAAAAAGCACGACCCTGCGCACCATATCCGGACTACTGCGTCCCGCCAGCGGCGAAGTCTGGTTCGACGGCCAGCCGATCCACAACATGGCACCCGAAAAAATCGTGCGGCTCGGCATTTCGCACGTACCCGAAGGCCGGCGCATTTTCCCCGGGCTCACCGTGCGCGAGAACATCATGCTCGGCACGTCCAATCGCGGCAGCCTGCCGAAAAAACAGATGGAGCAGGAGGTCGGGGAAATGTTCGAGATCTTCCCGGTCATCAAGCCATTCGAGAATGCGCTGGGCTGGACGCTCTCCGGCGGCCAGCAGCAGATGCTGGCCGTGGCGCGCGGACTCATGGCCAAGCCGAAGCTGCTGCTGCTCGACGAACCGTCGCTGGGACTCGCGCCCGTTATCGTGCAGCAGTTGTTCGCCACCATCCGCATCATTCACGCGCGCGGCACCACCATTCTGCTGGTCGAGCAGAACGCGAACATGGCATTGTCCGTCGCCAATCGCGGCTACGTGCTGGAAACCGGTGAAATGAAAATCGAGGGCTCGCCGAAGGAATTGCTCGGCAACGAAGAAGTACGCGCGGCCTATCTGGGCGGCCACGGCTGAGCGCCAGCGCATCCGGCCGGGTTTACACTGTCGACATGACCGGTTGCCCAGGAAATGTCCGATGAAGCCCGGCCGATGGGTTGCGATCCTGCTGGTTTTGCTCTGCGCCGCGGCGAGCGCGCAAACGACCGTGGAGGAAGTCCGCAAGAAGTGGCCGGATTTCCGCTACCTCGAACCCGGCCAGTTGCGTGAGCTGCCGGAGGCTGTGCGTGCCGACATGGAAAAACTTGGTTGCCGCATTCCGAAGTTCATGAAATGGGACGCGCGGCACAACGTCGTTCAAGGCCAGTTCTTCAAAGCGGGCCAGACGGACTGGGCGGTGCTTTGCCAGGCGGGCGACAAAACCGGCATCCTGCTTTACCCGAACGGCAAATCCGCCGAGCTGCCGATGCTGCGCCGCGAGCCGACCGATCCCACCCGCACGATTCACGTCGTCAGCGCTTTCGTGCTGCAAAAACGCGCTGTGCGCGATCGTCCCGATCAACCGCCTCCGGTTTTCGACCATGATGGCATCGAAGACGGCCCTATCCAGAAAGCCGGTCAGGTGATCTATCACCGCGACGACGAATGGTCGGAGTTCTGAGAAAGCGATGAAGCGCCTGTGCGTATTTTGCGGCGCCAATGCCGGCACGCGCGCTGAATACGGCGCCTCGGCGCGCGAGCTGGCCGCGGCTTTGGCCCGCCGCGGTCTTGGCCTGGTTTACGGAGGCGGCAACGTCGGCCTGATGGGAATGATTGCCGATGCCATGTTGCATGCAGGCGGCGAGGTCATCGGCGTGATCCCACAACATCTCGTCGCCAGAGAGGTCGCCCATCGCGGGGTGACCAGATTGCACGTCGTCGACGACATGCACCAACGCAAAGCGCTGATGAATGAATTGTCCGACGCCTTCGTCGCTTTGCCGGGTGGATTCGGCACGCTGGAAGAGTTCTTTGAAATCCTCACATGGTCGCAACTGGGCATTCATCGCAAGCCCAGCGGATTGCTGAATGTTTCCGGCTACTACGACGACTTGCTGGCCATGCTGGACCATGCCGTTACGCAAGGATTTCTGCTGCCCGCGAATCGCAAGCTGGTGATCGCAGATACCGATGCGGATGCGCTCGTCCAACGCCTTGCTTCCCTCTGCACTGCTTCGACAGAACAGGACCCGAATGCCGCAAGGAACTTTCTGTAACCTGCGCGTCAAACCCGCGGAGGTACAATTCGGTACGCGACGTGCGCGCGCATCCCGTTTCACCCAACCCTTTTCGAGAGGAATACCCATGAAGAAGACCCTGCTTTCAATCAGTCTCGTATCGCTGTTCACCGCGCTGGCCGGATCTGCCCTGGCGCTGGAGCAACGTCCGGTTCTGTCTCTGGATGTCGCCAAGAAAATGGCGGCCGCGTGTGAAGCGAAGGCCAAGCAGGAAGGCTGGAAAATGAACATTGCCATCGTCGACAACGGCGGCAACCTCAAGTTCTTCCTGCGCGAGGACGATGCCTTCCTGAAGAGCATCGAGATCGCCCAGCTCAAGGCAGGCACGTCGGCCGGCTTCCCGTTCTCGACCAAGCAGATTGGCGAAATCGCCACAAAGATTCCCGGCATCGCGTTTGTACCGGGCATCGTGACTTTCGAAGGCGGCTTGCCGATCCTGACTGCCGATGGCCAACAGGTTGGCGCAATCGGCGTTTCGGGTGGTACCGCGGAACAGGACGGAATCTGCGCGCAGGCTTCGGTCGATGCGGTCAAGAACGACCTGAAGTAAGAAGTCCGAAAAAGAAAAAAGCCCGGCTTCAGCAGCCGGGCGTTTTTGTTCCTGCGCCGGTTCAGGTCGCGCGCAGGATGCGCAACGCGGCACACGCGGCACCGTAACCGTTGTCTATGTTGGTCACCGTCAGCCCCGGCGAGCAACTCGCCAGCATCGCGTTCAATGCGGTTTGCCCGCCGTTAGCCACTCCGTAGCCGACCGAGGTCGGCACCCCGATCACGACATTGGATACCAGGCCGCCAATCACCGTGGGTAGCGCTGCGTCCATGCCCGCGACCGCGATGACGACTTTCATTTTGCGAATTTCCTCGATGCGCTCCAGCAAACGCCACAATCCGGCCACGCCAACGTCGGTGATCTCGGCAGCCGGCTCGCCGTAAAAACGCAAAGTACGTGCGACCTC
The DNA here is from genome assembly GCA_043758735.1 of Betaproteobacteria bacterium. Taxonomy (GTDB): domain Bacteria; phylum Pseudomonadota; class Gammaproteobacteria; order Burkholderiales; family JACQAP01; genus JACQAP01. Next base: position 14,837 of record JAYVMZ010000027.1, on the reverse strand, counting down.
ACGGCTGACCGCCACATCCGAAGTCCCGGCCGCCACGACCGCAATCCGCGTGTCGACACGCAATTCATGGACGCCGCCGAAAAATCCCGTGCGTGATATCGGATCGTAGTCGATGGCCGCGCGATGGCTTTGCGACAGCGCCGCAAACTGTTCCGGTAGCAGGCGCGTGAGCAGCATATGCCGCCCTTTCTCCTGCACCTGCTCAAGGATTACCGAAATATGGGAAACCGACTTCGACGCGCACAGCACCGCCTCTTCCAGCCCGGTGCGGGCGTCCCTCGCAAAATCCAGCATCACGTCTTTGTGCAAAGTCATAAAATCGATCTCACCACAGAGACACAGAGGGCGCGGAGAAAATCAAAGACAACGGCGTTACACGAATTACCGTTATTCAATGTCGCCGGACCATCTTGATTCGCCAGATTTGTCATTTGTACTTCTCAGCGTCCTCTGCGCCTCTGTGGTGAATAGCGGTTAGGCGGCGTCGCGGTGCAGGCGGACGAGGAAGGCGCTGCCGGTGCGATAAGGCGCCAGCGAGACGGGATATTCGAATCCGCCGTCGCGGAACAGCGTGCCGACATCGTCCTTCAAGCTGACTCGCGCATTCTCATCGAGAGCGGCGAGATTCTGTTCGTCGAGTTCGATCACCACGCCCTTGGCACGTACGCGGCAGCGCACGGTGCGCGGGGCGAGCGATTTCGACACAAGCAATTCCGCGGCGTGCACCAGCTTGAGCATGGCAGGATCGATCGCGATGCCAGTTTCGATGCGGCTCGACAGGCAAGGCGCGGAAGGCAGTTCGGCAATATCCCCGAGATCGAGAAGTCGGGCGATAGCGCGCACAGTTTTTTTGTCGATGCCGGCTTCGACGAAAGGATGGCGCACGCCGTGGTTCTTTGCCGCGTCCAGACCGGGGCGGTATTCGCCGAGATCGTCGAGGTTGGTGCCGGCGACGATTTGCGCAGAGGTATGCGGCACCAGCGCGCCGTACAGGTTGGTCTTGCAATAGAAGCAGCGGTTCACCGGGTTGCTGCGATAGTCCGCATCGCCAAATTCGCCGGCATCGACCACCGTGAGCGTCCAGCTCTCGCGCGCCGCGAGCGATCGCACGCGATCGGTGGCTTCCTGCGGCACAGCGGGCGAAACGGCGTGGAACATTTCGACTTTGCCGCGCAATGTGCGGTGGGCCAAAGTGGCCAGGGTCAGGCTGTCTACGCCGCCGCTGACCGCTACCGCTACCGGTCCGATGTCGCGCAGGACAGCTTCCAGTTTCGCTTTCACCTTGCCGACATCGCTCACTTGCGTTCCTGGCGAAACACGACTTGCTCGGCTTCGCGCTGCAAGCGCTCGCGTTCCGCACGGCCGCCGGTCACGTTCAACAAATCGTCAGCCTCGACCTTCGCAGTTTTCCTTCCCGGGCGTTCCGCCACCTTCACACGCATCTGCCGGCCGGCGGCTTCTACTGTCGTGCTGGCGCGCGCGAGCTTGCGGCGCTGCATGACCTGGAAGCGCAATCCGATGGTTGTGGTCTCGCTGAAGCAGGCGTCGAATACGCTCTCCACGTCGGCGGCGTCGGCTAGCAACTGGATGTGCATGGTCATCCTGCCCTTCTTGCCGAACGCGGGCGTCTGCAGTACATCCAGCACCGACGGATGGGAGCGCAGTTTGTCGAGCGCGATCGCCAGGTCCTCAGGCGTCTGATCGTCCACTTCGAACTGGACTTGCGCAACTTCATCGCTGCCGCGGTTCTCGCGGGCTTCGTCGAAAGCCAGCACGCGCAACACATTGCTGATGCCGCGAAAAGTCCGGGTGCCGAAACCGATGCCGGTGCGCAACAGCCGGCGCGAGCGGCGCGCCGCCGTTTGCGTGCAACCGAGGTGTCGCAGAATCGCGGCCCCGGTTGGCGTAACGCGTTCTCCTTCGAGGTCGTCATCGATAAATTCGAATCCCTCGAGCAGCAGCACGGTCGCGGGCGTCGGGATGGGAAGCATGCCGTGGGCGGTCTTGGCCCTGCCGCGGCCCAGCGGCAGGCTGCTTACGGACCATGTGGTTGGCTCACCGGGTGGCGACAACGCATCGACGAGGAAGGCGGCACCGACGATGTCGGCAATCGAATCCCATTCGCCGAGTTCGTGGAAACTGACCGTATCGATGGTCTTGCCGTGAACCTTCGCTTCGGCTTCGGCGAGCACGCTGAAGATCGCAATAGCACGGTCGCGTACCGCGGGCGTCAATGCGCAGGCCAGCAGATGCACGCGGAGGTCGGCAAACGGGGTATGCGGATGATGGTGGGCGGCAACCAGCAGTTCGGCTTCGCGCGGTTCGGTTACGCGGAATCTCAGGCCGGTCAGCGCATGGTCCTGATGTTCCGCGAAGCCGACGTGAACATCCGCGGGCAGTCCCGCGGCACGGATCGCCGCCAGCATCCCGTCGCGCAGATCGGGAAACGCATCGAGCATGGCGGCGATGAACATATCGCCCGCCACGCCGCCTACCGCGTCGAGATGGATGTGCATTCCGGAAATGCCGCGATCAGGCCGCGGCATGCTCCCGGTGTTTGCCCAACATCGGATAGAGGGTGCCTTTGGCGTCGAACTTGAACGCTTCCGGACTGCCGACAATTTCGAACATCGACGGGTTCGCCTTGATGATCGGCAGCATCGGCTCGGAAACATGGATGTCCATGATCTCCAGCGTGGTGGCGATGCGCACGATCCTGGTATCCTGCGGCTTGACTCTGACCACGGTCTTGACGGCAAGGCGAATTGCGTCTTCGTCGGTGTTCATGATGATCGGGATCGCGCCGCCATCCAGGTAAGTCGACGTAATGATATTCGCGTAAGTCTTGGCAACGTCGAGTTCCTTGTACAACTTCATGGTCGTCACGTCCGCGCCGCCGATGCCACAGGCATTGCCATGCGTTTCCGGCGTCAGGCCGAGCACGGCGATCTTCTTCACGAAGGGTTTCATGTTCCATTCGATGAAACGGCAATTGCGGCCGGTAATGTTGGGGTCCATGCCCGAACCGGAAATGTTCTTGCCGATTTTTTCCACGACCAGCACGTCGATCTCATCGAACTGCAGGCGCGGCATGAGTTCCTTGGCCTTGGCCAGCAGCACGGGTTCGCGATCGAAAATCTGTTCGGACGGAACGATCTCGATGATCGCCGTTTCGTCGGCCGCGTTCTCCACCATGGCTACGCCGAACAGGACGTTCTTTTTGGCGAGGATGAGCTTCGCCGTTTTCGGCAGCAGTTCGCCGAACATGTCCATGCCATAGGTATGCAGCGTGGTGGCGCCGATGATCTTGCCCAGGCCGATGGTCAGCATCTTGACGATGCCGGATTCGATCGGGGCGCGGAAGTTGGTATGCGGCTTGACCCGCGGGATGATGACAATCGCGTCGGCTTCGGCGGCGTGCTTGTCCATGTACACCGGCATTCCGTCATCGAGCTTGCCCAGTTCCACGACGTCCATGCTGGACTTGACCGGGCATCCCACAAAGGCCTCGGTGATGCCGTAGCCTTCCAGCACTTCGCGCTGGCCTTCGGCAGTGGCGCCGCCGTGGCTGCCCATCGCCGGGAAAATGAACGGCTTGGCGCCGAGCGCCTTCAACTCGGTGACGACGGCCTTGGTGCATTCGGCGATGTTGTTGATGCCGCGCGAGCCGCAACCGACTGCGATGGTCATCCCCGGCTTGACCTTGGCCCGCACTTCCGGGCGCTTGAATTGCTCGACCACGGTCTTGGTGACGCTGTCGAGTTTCTTTGTCTGGAACTTCTGGCGCACATGCACCATCCGCGGCAGGGCAATGTCGAGTCCGCCGGCCATGTTGACTTCGATGCGATCACCGATCATTTCAGCATCCTCCATCCAGTGTTGTTTTTTGGCGCCGCTTGTCCAAAACAACCCTGCGGCGAAGAACAAACATTTTACTCCAGGCAGCGCCTGCCTAGCCAACAGGCAGTGCGCGATACAGGTCCAGGTACTGCTGCGCGCGGGCTTCCCAGCTGAAGTCGCGTTTCATGCCGTTTTTCTGCAACTGCCGCCAGATTCTTTGGTCGCCATAGGCCGCGACGGCACGACGGCAACTCTCGAGCAGCGTGACCGCTTCGAGCGGCGCGAAGACGAATCCGGACGCGGTGTGATCCTTCAACGTAGCCGGTGAGCAATCGACAACCGAATCGAGCAGGCCGCCGGTGCCGTGCACCAGCGGCGGCGTGCCGTAGCGTTGGCTGTACATCTGGTTCAGGCCGCAAGGCTCGAAACGCGAGGGCATCGCGAACAGGTCGGCCCCGGCCTCGATCTGGTGGGACAGGCCCTCGTCGAATCCGATCTGCACCGCAACTTGGCCGGCGTGGCTCTGCGCGAGCGCCTGATAACGGCGCTGCAGGGCCGGGTCCCCCGAGCCGAGTACGGCTAGCTGTGCGGGCAATTCAACGAGGTCGTCCACGATGTCGGCCAGCACGTCGAGACCTTTCTGGTCCGTCAGCCGGCTCACCACCCCGAACAGCGGAGTTTGCGGCGAATCCTGCAGGCCCATGCGCAATTGCAACGCGCGCTTGTTGTCCTGCTTCGAGGCCAGTCGCGCCGCGTTGTAATAGCGTTCGATGTAAGGGTCGGATTCCGGATCCCATGCATCGGTGTCTATGCCATTCCGTATTCCGGTGAGCATGTCCTTGCGACGGGAGAGCAGGCCTTGCAGCCCCATTCCCAGTTGTTCGCTCTGGATCTCGCGCGCATAGTTCGGGCTTACCGTCGTGATGCGATCGGCAAACTGCAACCCACCCTTCAGGAAGGACAGGTTGCCGTAATACTCGACGCCGTCGATCGAAAATGCCTGCGGCGGCAGCCCCAGCCGGGTCGCGCTCTGCGGGGGAAAAATACCCTGAAAGGCCAGATTGTGGATGGTCATGACGGTGCGTGCCCGCGGTCCATGCACATAATTCAGGTAGACCGGCGTGAGCCCTGTCTGCCAGTCGTTGCAATGCACGATGTCCGGCTTCCATGCGGCAAACGGCGAACCAGGCGTAGACAGCAGTGCGCCGACGTAGGACAGCAGACCGAAGCGCAGGTCGTTGTCCTGCCAATCGGTGGCCGTCGCGTCCTGATATGGTCCGCCGTTGCGGTCATAGATCGGACATTCGACCACGAGCAGCGGCAGGCCGGAGGGAAGCTTTGACGCGATCAGGGACGCAGGGGGGATGCCCGGCAACCCCGGCAATGTAGCCACCCGGCTGCGCGTCTTGAGCGCGCCCATGACCTGCGGATAGCCGGGCACAAGCACACGGATGTCCACGCCGAGCGCATTCAACGCCACCGGCAGCGCGGCGCTGACATCGGCCAGTCCGCCGGTCTTGATCAGCGGCGCGATTTCCGAAGTGGCGAAAAGAATCTTGAGTTTTTCAGGTACGGGCATTGGTTTGTTCGTTGGGCAATCCCCCGGCGATCGCTGGATGGTGACTACGTGACTATCGCGAGCTGTCACGCCAAAACATTGTTCGCAGTCACGACAGTAACGATAGTCACAGCCCTTATCCTTCACACCGCAGGACAAGGGCACCAAGCGGGGGCAGTGCGATGGCGGCCGATTGATCGTGGCCCATCCAGGGGAAGGGCTGCGAGGCAATGATGCCGGCATTGCCGGCGTTGGAGCCGGCATAGAACACCGAATCGCTGTTGAACACTTCGCGCCACGCGCCGGATTTCGGCAGGCCGACGCGATAGCCGTGCCGGGGCACGGGCGTGAAGTTGAGCGCCACCACGATGGACGATCCGTCGCGGGCACGCCGCTCGAAGCAAAGGATCGACTGGTCCGAATCGTTACAATCGATCCAGCGGAACCCATCCGGTTCGAAATCGAGCTCGTGCAACGCCCGCTCGGTGCGGTACAGGCGGGAAAGATCGCGCGTCATGGTCTGCACGCCGCGGTGCCAGTCGATGCCGAGCAGTCCCCAGTCGAGCTCGCCGCCCGCGCGCCATTCGCGTCCCTGCGCAAATTCGTTGCCCATGAAATTGAGTTTCTTGCCCGCCGCGAGAAACTGGTAGGCCAGCAGCAGCCTGACATTGGCGAACTTCTGCCACGCGTCCCCCGGCATCTTGCCGAGCAGCGAGCCCTTGCCGTGCACCACTTCGTCATGCGACAGCGGCAGCAGGAAATTCTCGCTGTAGGCGTAGATCTGGCCGAACGTGAGCTGGTTGTGATGGAAGCGGCGGTGCACGGGATCGTTGTGGATATAGGCCAGCGTGTCGTTCATCCACCCCATGTTCCATTTCATGGAGAATCCGAGTCCGCCGAGGTAGACCGGCCGCGAAACCATCGGCCAGGCCGTGGATTCCTCCGCGCAAGTCAGCGCGCCGGGAAAATCACGGTGCACCATGACGTTCAGTTCGCGCAGGAATTCGATGGCGTCCAGATTTTCACGGCCGCCATATTTGTTCGGAATCCATTCGCCGGCCTTGCGCGAATAATCCAGATACAGCATCGAGGCCACCGCGTCGACGCGCAATCCGTCGATGTGGCATTCCGCCAGCCAGTAATGCGCGCTGGAGAGCAGGAAGCTTTTCACTTCCTTGCGGCCGTAGTTGAATATGTGCGTGCCCCAGTCCTGGTGGAAACCCAGGCGGGGATCCTCGTGTTCATAGAGCGCCGTTCCGTCGAAGCGCGCCAGCGAAAACGCATCGGTCGGAAAATGCGCGGGCACCCAGTCGAGGAGCACGCCGATACCGGCCTGGTGGCAGGCATCGACGAAGGCCTTGAACGCGTCGACCGTGCCAAAGCGGCTGGTCACCGCGAAATAGCCCGTGGCCTGGTAACCCCAGGATTCATCCAGCGGGTGTTCCGACACGGGCAGCAGCTCGATGTGCGTGTAACCCATCTCGACGACATATGGAATCAGGCTTTGCGCCAGTTCCGCGTAGGTATAGACGCGACCGTCGGGGTGCCGCCGCCATGATCCGGCGTGCACTTCATAGATGTTAATCGGGGCGTGCAGCCAGTCCCAGCGCGAGCGAGCGCTCATCCACTCCTCGTCGTGCCAGGCATATTCGTCTGTCACGACCCGCGCGGCCGTGCCGGGGCGAAGTTCATGAAAGCGCGCGTAGGGATCGGTCTTGACGAAGACGTCGCCGCTGGCGCGGTTGCGGATCTCGTACTTGTAGAGCGTGCCGGCGTCGATGCCGGGGATGAACAACTCGAAGACGCCGCTCAGCCCGTGCGCGGACATCGGGTGGGCGCGTCCGTCCCATCGGTTGAATTCGCCGACCACGCTCACCCGCGCGGCATTCGGCGCCCAGCAGGCGAAGCTCACGCCAGCGACGCCTTCGCGCTGCTCGACACGGCTGCCGAGTACGCGATAGGCCTGTTCCAGGCGGCCTTCATTGAACAGGTACAGATCGTCCGCGCCGATCGCCGGCGCAAAGCTGTAGGGGTCGAAGGTTTCGAATTCCCGCTCCGATTCGCTGATCCGGAGCAGCACCGGACGCACCGGCTCGTCGGCGCCCTGCCAGGCAAACACACCCTTCGCATGGATGCGTTTCATGGGCTCGAATCCAGCCTGCGTGCGCACCGAAACGCTGGCGGCATAAGGCCGGAATACGCGCAGCGACCAGTCCGGGCCGGCTCGGCTCAACCCGAGCACGCTGAAAGGATCGTGGTGGCGAGCGCCAACCAGGGCCTCCAGGTCATCAGCTATGGGTAATTTGGCGGTGGCGGTCATCGATGAGGACGGGGGCATGGCGCGCCCTCAGGGAATTCGTGACGGCGGGCGACGTCACACATATTATAAGCAGGGCTCTTCGGGTTCAGGTCTTTCTTTGCTGCCGGCCGGAACTGCTCCGATTTGCCCATTTGGCGGCGGCGGGCGACGGCGCAGGGAAAGCCGGCGCGACTGCGGGCCAACCCGATCGTTCAACATCTGCATCAGGAACCTTCATGACCGACACCGAGCTCAATGTTCGTTTCGTCAGCGTTCTGACCAAGAACACGTACGCGCTGGTTCTGGCCGGCGGACGCGGCAGCCGCCTGAAAAACCTGACCGACTGGCGCGCCAAGCCGGCCGTACCGTTCGGCGGCAAATTCCGCATCGTCGATTTTCCCATGTCGAACTGCGTGAATTCCGGCATTCGCCGGATCGGCGTGGCAACGCAATATAAGTCCCACAGCCTGATAAGACACATCCAGCGCGGCTGGAGTTTCCTCGATGGCCGCTTCCAGGAGTTCGTCGACATCCTGCCCGCCTCGCAACGGACCGTGGAAGAGAACTGGTACCTCGGAACGGCCGACGCCGTGTACCAGAACCTCGACATCGTGCGTTCCTACGAACCGGACTACATCCTGATCCTGGCCGGCGACCATATCTACAAGATGGACTACGGCAAAGTGCTGGCCTATCACGTCGCCAAGAATGCCGACATGACGGTCGCCTGCCTGGAGGTCCCGCGCGAGGAAGCCACGGCATTTGGCGTCATGGGGGTCAACGAGGACTGGCGGGTGACCCAGTTCGTCGAGAAGCCGGCCAACCCGCCGTCCATCCCGGGCCGTCCGGACATGGCGCTGGCCAGCATGGGCATCTATGTATTCAACGCACCATTTCTGTATGAACAACTCGTGCGCGACGCCATCACGCCCAACTCGAGCCACGACTTCGGCAAGGACCTCATTCCGCATATGGTGCCGCGTTATCGGGTGTTTGCGCAGCGTTTCGATGACAGTTGCGTCGGCCAGCGCGACAAAACCGCGTACTGGCGGGACGTAGGCACGGTCGATGCTTATTGGGAATCGAATCTGGACCTGACCCGGGTCACGCCGGACCTCAACATGTATGACAAGGAGTGGCCGATCTGGACGCATCAGGAGCAACTGCCGCCGGCGAAATTTGTGTTCGACGACGAAGGCCGGCGCGGCGGAGCGGTCGATTCGGTGGTGTCCGGCGGCTGCCTCATCAGCGGCACCACCGTGAAACGCTCGCTGCTGTTTTCCAATGTGCGCGTGCACAGCTACGGGAGCATTGAGGACTCGGTAATCCTGCCGGAGGTCATCGTCAACAGGAATGTGAAACTGCGGCGCACCGTGGTGGACAAGAGCTGCGTGCTGCCGGAAGGCCTGACAGCGGGCTTCAATCCGGAGGAGGACCGCCGGCGCTTCCACGTGTCCGAACGCGGCATCACGCTGATCACGCCGGAAATGCTCGGCCAGGAAATTTTCCACCAACGTTGAGCGGGCGTGAAATGCGGCGCGAGTAGGCGCCGCGACGTCGACATTCCATGAGCGACCAGAAAAAACTCGACCTGGTGATCCTGTGGCACATGCACCAGCCGGATTTCCGCGACCATGCCAGCGGGGAGTTCGCGCAGCCCTGGGTCTACCTGCACGCCATCAAGGATTACAGCGACATGGCCGCCCACCTCGAAGCGCATCCGGGCATGCGCGTGGTGCTGAACTTCACGCCGGTCCTGCTCGACCAGCTCGAGGATTACACCGATCAGTTCGCCACCGGAAATTTCCGCGATCCGGTGCTGCGCCTGCTGGCGCAGCCCGATCTGCAAAAACTCGACCTGGCCGGGCGCGACTTGATCCTGAAATCCTGCTTCCGAGCCAACCAGCAGAAGCTGATCGACCCCTATCCGGCCTACGGGCGGCTGCTCGAATTTTTCAAGCTCGCGCAAAGCCACGGCGACACCGGCATCGCCTACCTGTCGGCTCAATACCTCGGCGACCTGCTGACGTGGTACCACATCTCGTGGACCGGCGAGACTGTGCGCCGCCACGACGCCACCGTGCCCGGACTGATCGCCAAGGCGCATGATTTCTCGCACGCAGACCGACTGCGGTTGCTCGACATCATCGGTCGCGAAGTGCGCGACGTCATTCCGCGCTACCGCAGGTTATTCGAAGCGGGCCGCATCGAACTGACCACCACGCCGGAATGCCATCCGATCGGCCCGCTGCTGATGTCCTTCGAGTCGGCACGCGAATCGGTGCCGAATGCGCCGCTGCCGCGCCATCCGGCCTATCCGGGTGGACGCGAGCGGGCGAGTGCGCATGCGGATTCCGCGCGCCGGAGCCACACTCGGCGTTTCGGCCAGCCGCCGCGCGGCATGTGGCCGGCGGAAGGCGCGGTATCGGGCGAATTCTCCGATTTGCTGGCGCAGGGCGGCTGCGAATGGATTGCCAGCGGTGAAGGCGTGCTGATCAACAGCCTGCAAAAAAGCGGCGGCGCGCTGCCCGAGCGGCCGGAGTACCTGTTCCGGCCTTACCGGATCGGCAACGGCGCGAGCACGATCACCTGTTTTTTCCGCGACGAGCGGCTGTCCGACCTGATCGGTTTCGAATACGCGAAATGGCACGGCAAGGATGCCGCGGCACATTTTGTCGCCACACTCGAGGACATTGCCGGCAAGGCCGTGGGCGGGCGGCCGGTGGTCAGCGTCATTCTCGACGGCGAAAATGCGTGGGAATATTACCCTTATAACGGCTACTACTTTCTGGATGAACTCTATGCTGCACTGGAAAAACATCCGCAGATCGCGCTGGCGACCTTCTCGCAACTGCTCGACGAAAAGCGCGAGGCCGCCGTGCTGCCCGCGCTGGTGGCCGGCAGCTGGGTCTACGGCAATCTCGCCACCTGGATCGGCAGCCACGACAAGAATCTCGGCTGGGACCTGTTGTGCGCGGCGAAGATCAGTTTCGATTCCGTCGTCGCCAGCGGCAAGCTCAACGACCGGGAAGTCGAACTGGCCACGCGCCAGCTGGCGGATTGCGAAGCCTCGGACTGGTGCTGGTGGTTCGGCGACTACAACCCCGCGGAATCGGTGATGGCATTTGACAAACTTTATCGCGAGAAACTGGTGCATCTGTATACGTTGCTGAAATTGCCCGCTCCCGCCGAGCTGGATGTTCCCGTCAGCCGTGGCAGGATGGATTCGGAAGCCACCAACGCCATGCTCCGCGCGTCCTGACCTGACTGCAGAAAAATGTGCCGGCTAACCCCTGAAAATTGAACGTCCAGATGAACAAGAAAGTTTCCCTGCTCTTCGGCGTGCATGCCCACCAACCGGCAGGCAACTTCGAATTCGTGATCGACGACGCGCACGCACGTTGTTACAAGCCTTTCCTGGATACCGTCTATACGTATCCGGAATTCAAACTGTCCGTGCATTTCAGCGGATGGCTGCTTGACTACCTGCTCAGGCGCTTTCCGGACGACATGGCAAAATTGCGCGAGATGGTGGCGCGCGGCCAGGTCGAGATGTTCGGTGGCGGCGATACCGAACCCGTGCTGGCTTCGATTCCGGAGCGCGACCGCCGATCGCAGCTTGCCGCCCTGTCGAACCGGCTTGAAGGATCGCTCGGCGAGCGGCCGAGCGGCGCCTGGCTGACGGAGCGGGTGTGGGAATCCTCGGTTGCGTCATCTCTGTCTGACAGCGCCATCCGCTACGTCACGGTGGACGACTATCACTTTCTCTGCGCGGGCAAGCGCGGCGAAGAGCTCACCGGCTATTTCTCGACGGAAGAAAGCGGGAGCCGTCTCGACCTGTTTCCGATTTCGGAGGCATTGCGCTACCGCATCCCGTTTTCCACTGCGCCCGAGACGATCCAGTACCTGGAATCGCTGGCGACCGAGGACGGCACCGCGGCCGCCATCTATTTCGACGACATCGAGAAGCTGGGCATCTGGCCGGAAACCTACGTCTGGGTTTACGAGAAGCAGTGGCTCAAGCAATTCATCGAAGGCGTGATCGCCTCGCCGTCGATCGAGCCCGCGCTGTATCGCGACTTCCACGCCGGGCAGCGCACGCGGGGGGTGGTCTACCTGCCGACCACCTCGTACATCGAGATGAACGAATGGACGCTCAATGCCGATCGCGCGGACGGCTATGCCGAACTGGTCAGGCGGGAAAAAGACCAGCAGCACTATGAGCAGACGAAACCCTTCGTGCGAGGCGGCATCTGGCGCAACTTCATGTCGCGTTACGCGGAATCGAACTGGATGCACAAGCGCATGCAGCAACTTTCCACGCGCGTTGCGGAACTCGGTGCCAAGGCGACGGCCCGCATGCGCGAGCTGTTACATCTCGCGCAGGCCAATGACGCCTACTGGCACGGATTGTTCGGCGGGCTCTATCTGCCGCATTTGCGCCGAGCGGTATGGAACGCGATCGTCGAATTGGAGGCCCTGATCAACAAGGCCGACCCGCGTGCGCGCGCGGTCGTCGATCTCGATCTGGACGGCCACGACGAATTCTTCATCGGCAACGATCTTCTGCAGGCGGTCATCCGAGATGACGGCCTCGGCGCGATCCACGAACTGGATGCCTACAGGCTGCGCCACAATTTCGGCGACACGCTGGCAAGGCGGCCCGAGCACTACTATCGCAAGATCCGCGATCATGGCGCGGTGCAGGGCGAGCATCACGGCGGCGGCATCGCGTCCGCGCACGATCGCGTCAATTTCCGCCATCCGGTGTCGGCTGAAGACCTCAATCCGGACGCCGTGGCGCGCGTCATGTTCGTCGACCGGCACAACGGGCAACCGGTGCGATACCGGCGTCCATCGATTCAGGGCAACCGCGCCGAATTATTGGCGGACGGCGTCGTCAAAACCGTATCCATCGAGGCCAACAGGCTAAGCGTCGAATATAAGCTGGACACCGCAAGGGTAGCCTTGCAGACCGAAATCAATCTGGCGATGCCAAGCTGCGACGGTTTTCTCGGTCGTTACGTCGTCAATGGCGAAGTGCCCGGCGGCCTCGGTCAATCCTTCAACTGGGAAGGGATCAGCACATTGGCGCTGGAAGACCGTGTGCTGGCCGGGCGGGTAGTGCTGACCTTCAGCCGGCCGGCAACCATCCATGCGGCACCGCATCAGACCGTATCCCAGTCGGAGGACGGATTTGAAAAAATCATGCAGGCCGTCACGCTAAAAATCTCGGTGCAGCCACAGGCCGGCGCGGCGTTTTCGATCATCCTTGCGGTGGAAGCGTTGCCCGATTGACACGTGGCAGACCGGGCGCGAACATGGTTACCGGCGCGACCGCGCTGCGGCGTCAGATTGTGCGAGGTGGTCCATGTGGCTGCGTCTTGGCATCTTCACGGTATTGCTTGCCCTTGGTTGCACTCAGAGCATTGCTTCTCCAGGAACCCGGATAACCATTCTTTACGACGCTTTCGGCGTACCTTCGGCGCTGACCAAGGATTGGGGGTTCGCGGCGCTGGTGGAACATCACGGCAAGCGCATTCTCTTCGACACCGGCAATGACGCAGAGGTATTCGCGCACAATGTCGCAGTCGCGGATGTGGATCTCGGGCATCTCGACTTCGCGGTGATTTCTCACCGCCATTTAGACCATGCGGCCGGGCTTCCCTATCTGCTGGCAGTCAATCCCGGCGTCAGCATTTATGTGCCGAAGGAAGCGTTCGGCAATTTCGGCAGTTCGCTGCCTGCGGGGTTCTACCGCAAGGACGAAGCGTTGCCGGAATCCATGCGTTACTTCGATGGCCGCCCGACGGAAACGCTGCGTTTCGGCACGGCGTGGACTGGCGCCAACTTTCTGCCGCTCGACAAGACGACCGAGGTCGCGCCGGGGATCTTCCTTCTTGCGCTGGTTTCCGATGTTGCGGGCACCAGGGAACTGAGGGAACTGTCGCTGGCAATCGACTCCCCTGAAGGGCTGATACTGGTGGTTGGCTGCTCACATCCGGGCATCGAAAAAATCGTCGAAGCCGCGGCCGCGGTCAATAGCCACATCCTTATCGTCTTCGGCGGGCTGCACTTGCCCGCGGCGCCCGACGAGCAGATTTCCAGGGTTGGCACGGCACTCCACGATGCATTCAAGGTCGAAAGACTGGCCCCAGGTCATTGCACCGGGGAACCGGCATTTGCAGCATTCAGAAAGACGTGGGGTGCAAACTATGTGTACGCGGGACTGGGCAGCGTGATCGAGTTGCCCTAAGTCGAATTCAAACCAGCGACAGCAGGCAAAGGAGGAACGGCATGAATCGCGAAGAATATGTCGAGCGGATGAGGAAACAGATCGATGAATGGAATGCGAAACTGGGCAAATGGCAAGGGGAGGTGCAAAAAGCCCAGGCCAATGTGAAAGTGCAATACGAAGCGCAGATCAAGGCCCTGGAAATACAACGCGACGAAGCGGTCAAACGCCTGCACGAAACCCGCGACGCCAGCCAGGCGGCATGGATGGAGGTGAGCAAAGGCGCGGAGACCGCGTGGAAGACCATGCAATCGAGCTTCGAAAAAGCCTGGGGGGAATTTCACAAAAAGAAACCTTGATCGAGCGATTCAGGTGAGTCAGAACATCTAGCGGTCGCAACTCGGGCTGACAGGTATTGCTTACCCTACGCATGATTCGCGGTCTATGGCACTATGCCAACCATGAGCCAACTGGGGACTTTCGAAGATGACCTTTAGTCTTACTGTGTCATAACAGTTGTCTTACGTTTTGTCGCCCGCAGCAGAGACACTGCCCGAGGCGAGCGATCAACTGAAAGCTGAGCTGGTAACGAATCGTGGCGATCGAATCTGACACGTGCCGCTGCGCCCGCTGGGCTGCCGCGAGGGAGGTAATCCGCGGGAAGGGCAGGGATTTGGCGTGTGGCAAAGTTTTTTTTGGCGCCGACAGCCTTGCCGGCGGCAATGCGTTCGGTGACCAAGAATCCGTAGGCGGCAATACTCAGCGTGGCGTGATGGTGAAAGCCCCGCCAGCCCCGCCCTTCATAATGGCCAAGCCCCAATTCTTGCTTCAGATCCTGGTAGTCACGCTCGATGCGCCAGCGCATATGCGCTTGGGCCACCAGATCGTTGAGAGCGACGCCCTCG
>JAYVMZ010000026.1:0-8004 GCA_043758735.1 Betaproteobacteria bacterium | reverse complement strand
GAAGGTTGCGGATGCGCAATCCATCGTGCTCGCCGAATACCGCGGCCTCGAAGTCGGTGACATGACTGTATTGCGTGCGAAAGCCCGTAATGCCGGCGTGTACCTCCGGGTTCTCAAGAACACCCTGGCACGTCGCGCCGTCACCGGCACGCCGTTCGAGAGTCTGGCCGAGCACATGATCGGCCCGCTCGTGTATGGCATTTCCACCGATCCGGTGGCAGCGGCGAAAGTACTCAGTGAATTTGCCAAGGCGAACGAAAAGTTCGCCATCAAAGCCGGCGCAATGCCTGGCCTGGTCATGACCCCGAAACAGGTCGCGACCCTGGCCACCATGCCCAGCCGCGAGGAATTGCTGGCGAAACTCCTGGGCACCATGCAGGCACCGGTTGCCAAATTTGTGCAGACACTCAATGAAGTGCCTGCCAGGTTCTTGCGTACCGTGGCTGCAGTCAGGGATCAAAAAGAGAAACAGGCTGCGTAATCGATTCCGCGACTCAACAATTTATCAAGATTTCAGGAGAACAACATGGCAGTTGCCAAAGCTGACATTCTCGAAGCAGTTGCAGGTTTGACGGTCCTCGAGCTGTCCCAATTGATTAAGGATATGGAAGAGAAATTCGGCGTTTCCGCGGCTGCCGCCGCGGTCGCCGTTGCTGCGCCCGCTGCTGGTGCCGGTGCTGCCGCTGCAGAAGAAAAGACCGAGTTCACCGTCATTCTCAATTCGTGTGGCGAAAACAAGGTCAACGTGATCAAGGTCGTTCGTGCGGTTACCGGTCTCGGGCTGAAGGAAGCCAAGGACCTGGTGGACGGCGCGCCGAAGGCGGTCAAGGAAGCCATCCCGAAGAAGGATGCAGAAGACATCAAGAAGCAGATCGAAGAAGCCGGCGGCAAGGCGGAAATCAAGTAACAAGGTATTGGCAAGGCTGGCGGCTTCGGTCGCCGGCCTTTTTCGCCCGGTCACGGAGCGAGAAGCCAAAGAAAAGCCGTGAGGATTTTCTTTGTCTTCTGAAGCGACTGCAGAAGACAGGTATGGTCGGATGAGCGGGTTCCCGCGCATCGTCAGCCAGCGGTTGGTAGAGGCCAACCACCACGCCAAACACCAGTCGATGAACGCAGTGCGCGGTTCGCCGCGGCTGCCGTGAATCGGAGATGTCATGGCTTATTCCTTCACCGAGAAAAAGCGGATTCGCAAGAGTTTCGCCAAACGTGCGAGCGTGTTGCCCGTTCCTTACCTGCTGGCAACGCAGATCAATTCCTACGCTCAGTTTTTGCAGGCGGAAGTGCATCCGGACAAGCGCAAGACCCAGGGACTGCAGGCGGCGTTCCAGTCGATCTACCCGATCGCAAGCCATTCGGGCAATGCGCGTCTCGACTTTGTCAGCTATCAGTTGGGCATCCCGCCCTTCGATGTGAAGGAATGCCAGCAGCGCGGCCTGACCTTCGCTGCGCCCTTGCGCGCCAAGGTGCGCCTGACGATCATGGACAAGGAAGCGGCCAAGCCGACCGTGAAGGAAGTGAAGGAGCAGGAGGTTTACATGGGCGAAATTCCGCTCATGACGACCACCGGTTCTTTCGTCATCAACGGAACCGAGCGCGTCATCGTGTCGCAGCTGCACCGTTCGCCGGGCGTGTTCTTCGAACATGACCGAGGCAAAACGCACTCCTCCGGCAAGCTGCTGTTTTCCGCACGGATCATCCCCTACCGCGGCTCGTGGCTGGATTTCGAATTCGACCCGAAGGACTACCTGTATTTCCGCGTCGACCGTCGGCGCAAGATGCCTGCCACCATTCTGCTGAAAGCGATCGGCTACACCCCGGAACAGATCCTGGCCGGCTTCTTCATGATGGACACCTTCCATCTGTCGAAAAAGGGGATCCAGTTCGAATTGAAGCCCGATCGCCTGCGCGGCGAAACGGCACGATTCGACATCGTCACCAAGCAGGGCAAGCTCATCGTCCAGAAGGACAAGCGCATTACCGTCAAGCACGTACGCGAGATGGAGCAGGCCGGCCTGAGCAAGATCACGGTCGCGGAAGATTTCCTTATTGGACGCGCCCTGGGGCATGGCCTGGTCAACAAGGAAACCGGGGAAATCGTCGCTAACGCGAACGACGAAGTCACGGAAGACCTGCTGAAAAAGATCGTCGAAGCCGGTGTGGATACGATTGAAACCATCTATACCAACGATCTGGACCAGGGCCCTTACATCTCGCAAACCCTGCGCACTGACGAAACCACCGACCAGCTGGCTGCACAGGTCGCGATCTATCGCATGATGCGTCCGGGGGAGCCACCCACGGAAGACGCCGTGCGGACTCTGTTCAACGGCCTGTTCTACGCCGAAGAGCGCTACGACCTGTCTGCGGTGGGCCGCATGAAATTCAACCGCCGCGTCGGTCGCGATGAGCTGACCGGTGCCGGCACGCTGTCAAACGAAGACATCATTTCCGTCATCCAGATCCTGATCGATCTGCGCAACGGTCGCGGGGAAATCGATGACATCGACCATCTGGGCAATCGCCGGGTGCGTTCGGTTGGCGAACTGGCAGAAAACCAGTTTCGTGCCGGCCTGGTCAGAGTCGAGCGCGCGGTCAAGGAACGTTTGTCCCAGGCCGAGTCGGAAAACCTGATGCCGCACGATCTGATCAACGCCAAGCCGGTTTCAGCGGCGGTGCGTGAATTTTTCGGATCCAGCCAGCTTTCGCAATTCATGGACCAGACCAACCCGCTTTCCGAGATTACCCACAAGCGACGCGTATCGGCGCTCGGACCGGGCGGCCTGACTCGCGAGCGTGCGGGTTTTGAAGTTCGCGACGTGCATCCGACGCATTACGGTCGCGTGTGCCCGATCGAAACGCCGGAAGGCCCGAACATCGGCCTGATCAACTCGCTGGCACTTTATGCGCGCACCAATGAATATGGCTTTCTCGAAACGCCGTATCGCAAGGTGGTCGGCGGCCGCGTGACCGATGACATCGAATTCCTGTCGGCCATCGAGGAAGGCAAGTACGTGATCGCCCAGGCCAACGCCGGCATCGACAAGAAGGGCAAGCTGCTCGACGAACTGGTTTCCTGCCGTTCGCAGAACGAATTCATGTTGGCCACCGGCGATCGCGTGGAGTACATGGACGTGGCGCCGTCGCAGATCGTGTCGGTGGCCGCTTCGTTGATCCCGTTCCTTGAGCACGACGATGCAAACCGTGCATTGATGGGGTCGAACATGCAACGCCAGGCAGTGCCTTGTCTGCGCGCGGAAAAACCGCTGGTCGGCACCGGCATCGAACGCACGGTTGCGGTGGATTCCGGTACCGTGGTGCAGGCTTTGCGCGGCGGCGTGGTCGACTACGTGGATGCTTCGCGCATCGTTATTCGTGTAAACGACGACGAAACCTCGGCCGGTGAAGTCGGTGTGGATATCTACAACCTGGTCAAGTACACACGCTCCAACCAGAACACCAACATCAACCAGCGTCCCATCGTCAAAGTCGGCGACAAGATTGCGCGCGGCGACGTCGTCGGGGACGGGGCTTCGACCGATGTGGGCGAACTCGCGCTCGGCCAGAACCTTCTGGTCGCGTTCATGCCATGGAACGGTTACAACTTCGAAGATTCGATCCTGATTTCGGAACGAGTCGTCGCCGAAGACCGCTTTACGTCGATCCACATCGAGGAACTGTCGGTCGTGGCGCGCGATACCAAGCTCGGACCGGAAGAAATTACGCGCGACATCTCCAACCTGTCGGAAGGCATGCTGGGACGGCTGGACGAATCGGGCATTGTTGCCATCGGCGCGGAAGTCGAAGCGGGCGACGTTCTGGTGGGCAAGGTCACGCCGAAAGGCGAGACCCAGCTCACGCCGGAAGAAAAGCTGCTGCGTGCAATCTTCGGTGAGAAAGCTTCCGACGTGAAAGATACTTCGCTGCGCGTGCCCTCGGGCATGTCCGGCACGGTGATCGACGTGCAGGTGTTCACCCGTGAGGGCATCGAGCGCGACAAGCGTGCGGCGCAGATCATCGACGATGAACTCAAGCGCTACAAGAAGGACCTGGCGGACCAGTTGCGCATTGTCGAGGACGACGCGTTTGGCCGTATCGAACGCCTGTTGACGGGCAAAACCGCCAACGGCGGCCCGAAGAAACTGGCCAAGGGCACCAAGATCACCAAAGCCTACCTGCAGGAGAACGATCGCTATCACTGGTTTGATATCCGCCTGGCCAACGAAGAGTCGGCACAACAACTCGAACAACTCCAGGAGGGCCTGGAGCAGACGCGCAAATCCTTCGATGCGGCCTTCGAGGAAAAGAAACGCAAGCTCACCAGTGGCGATGAACTGCCGCCGGGCGTGCAGAAGATGGTCAAGGTGTACCTGGCGGTCAAGCGCCGGCTGCAACCCGGCGACAAGATGGCAGGGCGCCATGGCAACAAGGGTGTCATCTCCAAGATCACGCCGATCGAGGATATGCCGCACATGGCAGACGGTACTCCCGTGGATATCGTGCTCAACCCGCTCGGCGTGCCTTCGCGCATGAACGTTGGTCAGATTCTGGAGACCCATCTTGGTTGGGCTGCAAAGGGACTGGGTAAACGCATCGGGGAATTGCTCAAGGCGCAGGCCAAGATCGCCGACATCCGCAAGGCGTTGACGCTGATTTACAACTCCAGCGGAAAAGCTGAAGACCTGAGCCTGTTGTCCGACGAAGAAGTGATCGATCTCGCGACCAATCTTCAAAACGGCGTGCCATTCGCGACGCCGGTGTTCGATGGCGCAACAGAAGAAGAAATCAAGACCATGCTCGAACTCGCAGGTCTGCCCAAATCCGGACAGGTGACGTTGTTCGATGGGCGCACCGGCGAGAGTTTCGACCGGACGGTCACCGTGGGTTACATGCACATTCTCAAGCTGCACCACTTGGTCGACGACAAGATGCACGCGCGTTCCACCGGACCGTACTCGCTCGTCACCCAGCAGCCGCTGGGCGGCAAGGCGCAATTCGGCGGACAGCGCTTCGGCGAAATGGAAGTGTGGGCGCTCGAAGCATACGGCGCTGCATACACGCTGCAGGAAATGCTCACCGTCAAGTCGGACGATGTGGGCGGTCGCACCAAGGTGTACGAAAACATCGTCAAAGGCGAACACAAGATCGACGCCGGCATGCCGGAATCCTTCAACGTGCTGGTGAAGGAAATCCGATCGCTCGCGATCGACATCGACCTAGACCGTTATTGATCCGGCAGTAGCCCATCTCCACTGCTAAGGAGTCGTGAATGAAAGCATTGCTAGATTTGTTCAAGCAAGTCACACAGGAAGAAGAGTTCGACGCCATCAAGATCGGCCTGGCGTCGCCCGAAAAAATCCGTTCCTGGTCTTACGGGGAAGTGAAGAAACCCGAAACCATTAACTACCGGACGTTCAAGCCGGAACGCGATGGCTTGTTCTGCGCCAAGATCTTCGGTCCGGTAAAGGACTACGAGTGTCTGTGCGGCAAGTACAAGCGCCTCAAGCACCGCGGCGTCATCTGCGAAAAATGCGGCGTGGAAGTCACGTTGTCCAAAGTACGCCGCGAGCGCATGGGCCACATTGAACTGGCTTCGACGGTCGCGCACATCTGGTTCCTGAAGAGCCTGCCGAGCCGGCTCGGCATGGTGCTCGACATGACTTTGCGCGACATCGAGCGCGTGCTGTATTTCGAAGCGTTCGTGGTAACCAATCCGGGCATGACGCCGATGAAGCGCGGCGACCTGCTCTCGGAAGATTCCTACATCGAGAAGGTCGAGGAATTCGGCGACGAGTTCCAGGCCGCGATGGGCGCAGAAGGGGTTCGCGAATTGCTGCGCCACCTCAATCTCAACAAGGAAATCGACACGCTGCGCAAAGATCTGGAAGCGACGGATTCCGAGACGAAAATCAAGAAAATCGCCAAGCGCCTGAAGGTCATGGAAGGCTTCCAGAAATCGGGCATCAAGGCCGACTGGATGGTCATGGAAGTGCTGCCCGTGCTGCCGCCGGAGTTGCGCCCACTGGTGCCGCTGGACGGCGGCCGCTTCGCGACTTCCGACCTGAACGATCTGTATCGCCGCGTGATCAACCGTAACAACCGGTTGAAGCGCCTGCTGGAGCTGAAGGCCCCGGAAATCATCGTACGCAACGAGAAGCGCATGTTGCAGGAAGCGGTGGACTCGCTGCTCGACAACGGTCGTCGCGGCAAGGCAATGACCGGAGCGAACAAGCGTCCGCTAAAGTCGCTTGCGGACATGATCAAGGGCAAGGGCGGCCGTTTCCGCCAGAACCTGCTGGGCAAGCGCGTCGACTATTCCGGCCGTTCCGTGATCGTGGTCGGCCCGCAGCTCAAATTGCATCAGTGCGGGCTGCCGAAGAAAATGGCGCTGGAACTGTTCAAACCGTTCATTTTCCACAAACTCGAAATCATGGGTATCGCCGGCACGATCAAGGCGGCCAAGCGCGAAGTGGAGAACGAGAACCCGGTGGTTTGGGATATTCTTGAAGAGGTCATCCGCGAACATCCGGTCATGTTGAACCGCGCGCCCACGTTGCACCGTTTGGGCATCCAGGCGTTCGAGCCGGTGTTGATTGAAGGCAAGGCCATCCAGCTTCATCCGCTGGTTTGCGCGGCCTTCAATGCCGACTTCGACGGCGATCAGATGGCGGTGCACGTGCCGCTTTCCCTGGAAGCGCAGATGGAAGCGCGTACCTTGATGCTGTCGACCAACAACATCCTGTCGCCCGCAAATGGCGAGCCGATCATCGTGCCGTCGCAGGATATCGTGCTCGGCCTGTATTACATGACGCGCCAGAAAATCGGCGCACGCGGCGAAAACATGATTTTTAGCGACGTAGCCGAAGTGCAGCGCGCCTATGACAACAGGCAGGCTGAGTTGCACGCCCGCGTCCTGGTGCGCATCAAGGAGCTCTACAAGGATGCAGAAGGCAACATTACCGAGAAGATCAACCGCTACGACACGACCGTCGGCCGTGCGCTGCTGTCAGAAATCCTGCCGCCCGGGCTGCCGTTCGAGCTGATCAACAAGGCACTCAAGAAAAAGGAGATCTCCAAGCTGATCAACGCCGGCTTCCGCCGTTGCGGCCTGCGTGAAACGGTGATTTTTGCGGACAAGCTGATGTATACGGGCTTTACTTATGCGACCCGCGCCGGTCTGTCGATCTGCGTGGACGACATGGAAATCCCGCCGGAGAAGGGGCAGTTGATTGCCGCGGCCGAGAAGGAAGTGCAGGACATCGAGTCGCAATACACGTCCGGACTGGTCACCCAAGGCGAGCGCTACAACAAGGTGGTCGACATCTGGGGGCGCGCCGGCGACATGGTCGCAAAGGCGATGATGGAACGGCTCGGCCAGGAACCCGTGATGGAATGGGATACCAAGAAGGACGAGTGGGCGCAGATGAAGGACAAGAAGGGCAACCCGATGTCCCAGGAATCGTTCAACGCCATTTATATGATGGCCGATTCCGGTGCGCGGGGTTCTGCGGCGCAGATTCGCCAGTTGGCAGGCATGCGTGGCCTGATGGCGAAACCGGATGGCTCGATCATCGAAACGCCGATCACCGCGAATTTCCGCGAAGGCCTGAACGTGTTGCAATACTTCATCTCGACACACGGCGCGCGCAAGGGCCTGGCCGATACCGCGTTGAAGACGGCGAACTCCGGTTACCTGACACGGCGCCTGGTCGACGTGACGCAGGATCTGGTGGTCATCGAGGACGATTGCGGCACGACGCAGGGCGTGGCGATGAAGGCGCTGATCGAAGGTGGCGAAGTCGTCGAGCCGTTGCGCGACCGTATTCTCGGCCGCGTGGCAGCGAACGATGTCATCGACCCGGAAAGCAGCCAGGTCATCTTCTCGGCCGGCATGCTGCTGGACGAAGAGGCAGTGGAGCGAATCGAAGCCCGCAGCATCGACGAGGTCAAGGTGCGCACGCCGCTCACCTGCGATACGCGCTATGGTTTGTGTGCCCAGTGTTACGG
>JAYVMZ010000025.1:0-5430 GCA_043758735.1 Betaproteobacteria bacterium | reverse complement strand
GACGTGCGCAAGGCGATGGCCGGGCAGACGTTTGCCGCACCGTGCGGTTTCACCCTGACCATGGACAAGACCAACCACCACCTGCACAAGCCGGTGATGATCGGTGAAATCAAGGCCGATGGTCAGTTCAACGTGGTATGGAAAACCAAAGGCCCGATACGCGCGCAGCCGTGGAGCCCGTTCATCGTGGGTAACGAAGGCAAGCAGAATCTGTAATTCGCAGTAAACCCAGAAGCGCAGGCGCGATCCGTATTTCGCGCCTGCGGTTTTCGGGATGAAATTCCGAATTCAGGGCAGGCCTGCGGGTCGCGCAGTTCATCCGCAGGCCTTTTTTTTGTGTGCCGACCTTAGGACATCGCGCTTGAAAGCTGGACTACTTACCGTTGCATTGGTCGCCATGCTTGCCTTCGCGAATGCGCAGGCGGCACTGGATGCACAGACTGTCGGCAAGCTCGGTTCCGAGGATGCCAACACCAAGAACGAGGCCGTCAACGCGCTGGTCGCGTCGGGCGATGAAGCCGCGCTCGCGCTGTTGCTGTCGGTGCAGGCCGGCGAAGCCAGCGTAACGCCCGCGGGAAAAGTCGTGATCGTCAAAGGCGACCAGGTATTGGACGCAGCGACGATGGCGCCGATCACGCCGCCGCCGGATCAGTTTGAAGCTATCGTCCTCAACAATCGCATGCGTGGCACGCTCGATGCGGCTATCGGCGCGTTGAAGCTGCTGTCACCGGACCGCAATACGCGCCTGGTCTCCGCCAGGGCGATCGAATCCACCAGCCAGACCGCAGTGTTGCCGCTGATCGAAAAGGCGCTCGCCAGGGAAACCGATCCGGCCATCAAGAATTCACTCGAGCAGACCAAGGCATCGCTCAATCTGAAGAGCACCGATCCCGTCGTGCGGCTCGCGGCCGTACAGAAGCTCGGCGAAACCAACGAGGCAAGGTTCAAGACGGTGCTCGAGGGTTTCCTCGAAAAAGACGGCGCCGGAAAATTCATCGAACCGGACGAGCAGGTGCGTTCGGCCGCGGAAAGTTCGATCAGCGCGATCCAGAAGCGGCTGGTCATCAGCGACTATATTGGCCGGCTGTTCACCGGACTCTCGCTCGGCAGCATCCTGCTGCTGGTGGCGCTCGGCCTGGCGATCACCTACGGCCTGCTCGGCGTCATCAACATGGCGCACGGCGAGATGCTGATGATCGGCGCCTATGCGACCTACATCACGCAGCAATTGTTCAAGTCTTATGCGCCCGGCCTATTCGACTGGTATCCGGTCGCCGCGATCCCGGTCGCATTCCTGGCCGCCGCCCTTGTGGGCATGGCGCTCGAACGCACGGTAATTCGCTGGCTGTATGGCCGGCCGCTGGAAACGCTGCTGGCGACCTGGGGCATCAGCCTGTTCCTGATCCAGTCGGTACGCCAGATCTTCGGCGCGCAGAACGCCGAAGTCGCGAATCCGTCATGGATGTCCGGTGGCATTGCGCTGCCGAACCTGGTGTTGCCCTACAACCGCATCGTCATCATCGGGTTTTCCATGTTCGTGCTGCTGCTGATGTGGGTGATCCTGAACCGCACGCGGCTGGGCCTGTTCGTGCGTGCGGTCACGCAGAATCGCGCGATGGCGTCCTGCGTCGGGGTTCCCACCGCACGCATCGACCTGATGGCGTTCGGCCTGGGTTCCGGCATTGCTGGTCTGGCCGGGGTCGCGCTTTCACAAATCGGCAACGTCGGTCCCGACATGGGGCAGGGCTACATCATCGATTCCTTCATGGTCGTCGTGACCGGCGGGGTCGGCCAGCTTGCCGGCACGGTGTATGCAGCGCTCGGCCTCGGCGTGCTGTCGAAGTTCCTCGAACCGCACATCGGCGCGGTGCTGACCAAGATCCTCGTGCTGGTGTTGATCATCGCCTTCATCCAGAAGCGGCCGCAAGGATTGTTTGCATTGAAAGGGCGGTCGGTTGAAACCTGAAAATATCGCGGCGTTCTACGCGCCGCGCAACGAACCGTTTTTCACGCGCAGCGGCTGGATTGCGCTGGCTGCGTTCGCCTTCATTGCGCTGATCCTGCTGCCGTCGCTCTATGCGTTCGTGCCGGAGAGCAATCCGCTGCACGTATCGGCCTACACGGTCACGCTGGTCGGCAAAATCATGTGCTATGCCATCGTGGCCATGGCGATGAATCTGATCTGGGGCTATACCGGCATCCTGTCGCTCGGCCACGGTGTGTTCTTCGCGCTCGGCGGTTACGCCTTCGGCATGTACCTGATGCGCCAGATCGGACGCGAAGGCCAGTACCAGTCCGAGCTGCCGGATTTCATGGTGTTCCTCGACTGGAAAAAAATTCCCTGGTACTGGACTAATTCCGACAGCTTCCTCTGGTGCGCGGCACTCGTCATCATCGTGCCGGCCCTGCTGGCCCTGGTGTTCGGCTTCTTCGCATTTCGCTCGCGCATCAAAGGTGTTTATTTCTCGATCATCACGCAGGCGATGACCTTTGCGTTCATGCTGCTGTTCTTCCGCAACGACACGGGATTCGGCGGCAACAACGGCTTTACGGATTTCAAGCGCGTCCTCGGATACCCGATCACCGTGCCGTCCACGCGCGCTACGATTTTCGCTATCACCGCGCTGGCGGTGATCGGCACCATTGTCCTGACCCGCTACCTGATTCGTTCCAAGGTCGGTCGCGTGCTGACCGCAATCCGGGATTCCGAAAGCCGGCTGATGTTCTCGGGCTACAACCCGATGGGCTACAAGCTTTTCATCTGGACGCTGTCTGCGGTACTTTGTGGTATCGCAGGCGCGCTCTATGTGCCGCAGGTGGGCATCATCAACCCGAGCGAGATGTCGCCAGCGAATTCGATCGAGATCGCGGTCTGGGTCGCGGTCGGCGGGCGTGGCACGCTGATCGGGCCGCTGCTTGGCGCCGGCGTGGTCAACGGCGCGAAGAGTTTCTTCACGCAGGCCTTCCCCGAATACTGGCTGTTCTTCCTCGGACTGCTGTTCATCCTGGTGACTTTGTTCCTGCCCAAGGGCATCGTCGGCGCGGTCAATCTCGCGAAATGGAGGCGTAAATGAGCGAGGCACAGGAACCGGTCAACGTCAGCGGCGACTCCGGGTCCGGCAGCCATGTGATGGGCGAGGGCGTCGACTTGAGCCACGGCCCCATCCTCTATCTCGACGACATCACGGTGAGCTTCGACGGCTTCAAGGCACTGAACAAACTGACGCTGACCGTAGAAGCCGGCGAGCTGCGCTGCGTGATCGGTCCAAACGGGGCCGGCAAGACGACCATGATGGACGTCATCACCGGCAAGACGCGTCCCGACGAAGGCACCGCGTTTTTCGGGCAGACCATCGACCTGACGCGGCTGACCGAACCGCAGATCGCGCACCACGGCATCGGCCGCAAGTTCCAGAAGCCCACGGTATTCGAGAACCACTCGGTGTTCGAAAACCTCGAACTGGCGATGAAAACGGACAAGACGGTCTGGGCCAGCATGCGGGCGAAGCGGTCCTCGGAACAACTCGATCGCATTGCCGGTACGCTGGAACTGATCAAGCTCAATAGCGAAGCGGACCGCCAGGCGGGCCTGCTGTCGCATGGCCAGAAGCAGTGGCTGGAGATCGGCATGCTGCTGATGCAGGAACCGAGGCTGCTGCTGCTCGACGAGCCGGTCGCGGGCATGACGGACGAGGAAACCGAACGCACCGCGGAATTGTTCAAATCTCTTGCGGGCGAGCATTCCGTGGTGGTGGTCGAGCACGACATGGAATTCATCGAGTCGATCGCCAACGTGGTCACGGTGCTGCACGAAGGCCGCGTGCTCGCGGAAGGCACGATGGACATGGTGCAAAACGACGAACGCGTGATCGAAGTCTATCTCGGACGATAGACCTCTAAACCTTTTTGCCACAGAGGACACAGAGGGCACAGAGAAATGCACAGGCGACGGATAGCCAGCGCGGGGAAGGATGATTGCGGCGAAACGCAAAACTCAAGATCTTCCGCACACCCAGTTTCGGCCGCACTCTTCCAATCCGGTGCGTTTTTGCTTTTCTCTGTGATCTCTGTGTCCTCTGTGGCAAACGCTTCTGACTTTGAATGAGATAAATGCTTAAGGTCGAACAACTGAACCAATACTACGGCGGCAGCCATACGCTGAGGAATGTCGACATCGACGTGCCGAGCGGTGCCGTGACCGCCTTGCTGGGCCGTAACGGCGTGGGCAAGACGACGCTGCTAAAATGCCTCATGGGCGTGCTGCCCGTCGCGGGCGGAAGCGTCACGCTCGACGGCCAGAATGTCACCAAACTGCCGCCTTATGCGCGCGTGCGCCTGGGGATGGGATACGTGCCGCAGGGGCGGGAAATTTTCCCGCGGCTGACGGTGGAAGAAAACCTGATGATGGGGCTTGCCAGCAAGGCGGAGGGCGGAGCGCAGGACATACCGGTGGAAATCTTCGAGATGTTCCCGGTGCTAAAGTCGATGAAGGGGAGGCGCGGCGGTGATTTGTCGGGCGGGCAGCAGCAACAGCTCGCCATCGGCCGCGCGTTGGCGATGAAACCGAAGGTGCTGATCCTGGATGAGCCCACCGAAGGCATCCAGCCGTCGATCATCAAGGACATCGAGCGCGTGATCAAGACGCTGGCCGGACGCGGCGACATGGCGATCCTGCTGGTGGAACAGTATTACGATTTCGCCCTGGAACTGGCGGACCATTACGTGGTGCTCCAGCGCGGCGAAGTGGTCAAGAGCGGCCTGGGTGAGGATATGGAAAAGGACAATGTGCGCAGCTTCATGGCGGTATGAAGCCGGTCGAAGCTGTCATGCACGGCGGCTGGCAAGCCGGGTTGCAACTGGTGTTTCAGCGCCGCGGCGAGCGCTCCGTGCTGGGGAGGCGATCGAGCTACGGTCCGCTCGCGGTGCAGAAAGCGCTGTATCCCGAGGGGGATCTCGTCTGTCATGCGATTCTCCTGCATCCGCCGGGCGGCATAGCCGGCGGTGACCGCCTCGAAATCGCGATCGACGTAGAAACCGGCGCGCACGCGCTGCTTACCACGCCGGGCGCAACAAAATGGTATCGTTCGGCTGAAACCGAAGCCTCGCAGACTGTCCGCCTCTCGATCGGGCGCAACGCGGTCTGCGAGTGGATGCCGCAGGAGAATATTTTCTTCGATGCTGCCTGCGCGAAAAACGCACTGTCCGTCGATCTGCAGGAAGGCGCGGTATTCTGCGGCTGGGACGTGATGTGCCTGGGTCGCACGGCCAGCGGCGAACGCCTGAGGACGGGGAGAATTCGCCAGCATTTGCGGGTAACGCGCTGCACGAAACCGCTATTTGAAGAACTGGGGATGCTCGAAGGCGGCAGCGCTTTGCTTGATTCGCCGATCGGCATGGCGGGCTATCCGATTTGCGCCACGTTCATCATGG
>JAYVMZ010000024.1:0-5911 GCA_043758735.1 Betaproteobacteria bacterium | reverse complement strand
TATACCTGGAAATTCCTCTGGTCGCCCTTCCTGGACCGCTACGTCGTGCCGATGTTCGGCCGGCGCCGTGGCTGGATGCTGCTGACTCAGCTTGCGCTTATGGCGACGATCGCCTGGATGGGCACGCTTTCGCCGTACAATGAATTGCCATGGGTGATTTATGCGGCCACTGCGGTTGCCTTCCTCAGTGCAACGCAGGACATCGCGATCGACGCCTATCGCCGCGAGCTGTTGTCGAATGCCGAACTGGGTCTGGGTAACGCCGTGCACGTCAACGCGTACCGGATCGCGGGCCTGGTTCCGGGTTCACTCTCGCTGATACTGGCCGACCATCTGCCCTGGGAAGAGGTCTTTTTCGTCACCGCGCTGTTCATGCTTCCGGGCATGGCGATGACCTTGATGGTGGCCGAGCCCGTGATAACAGGTACACGCCCGAAAACACTGCGCGAAGCCGTGGTCGAGCCTTTTCGCGAATTCATCGGCCGGTCCGGTGTGCGCAGCGCGTTACTGGTGCTCGGATTCATCTTTCTCTACAAGCTCGGCGACACCATGTGCACCGCGCTGGCCACGCCCTTCTATCTCGACATGGGCTTTTCCAAATCCGACATCGGTCTGATCGCGAAAAACGCCGGCCTGTGGCCCAGCGTGATCGGCGGACTGCTGGGCGGCTTGTGGATGCTGAAGCTGGGGATCAATCGCGGGCTATGGCTGTTCGGCGTGGTCCAGGTCGTGTCGATCCTCGGGTTTGCGTGGCTATCGCGCATCGGTCCGTTTACGGAAATCGGCTCTTCGGAACGGGCCGCGCTCGCGCTCGTGATCGGGTTCGAAGCGCTCGGGGTCGGCTTGGGCGCCGCAGCGTTCGTGGCCTACATCGCGCGCGCCACCCATCCAGCCTATACCGCCACCCAGTTTGCGCTGTTCACCAGCCTGGCGGCCGTGCCGCGCACCTTCCTCAATGCGACGACCGGATGGCTGGTCGAACAACTCGGCTGGTTCGCGTTCTTCATGTTATGCGTAGTGTTGGCGCTGCCGGGCATGCTGCTGCTGTTCAAGGTAGCGCCGTGGAACGAAAGCGACCCGGTTCCTGAAGAGCCGGCTGGAAATGCGCGCCGGCCCTGAGCGTTCAGAGCTCGTAGTCGTAGTCGATGCTCAGCGGAGCGTGGTCGGAGAAGCGTTCGCTCTTGTAGATTGCCGCTGCGCCAGCCTTGGCGGCAATGCCGGGTGTGGCCATCTGGTAGTCGATGCGCCATCCCACGTTCTTCGCCCAGGCCTGGCCCCGATTCGACCACCAGGTGTATTGCTCCGCGCGCTGGTCGAGTTTGCGGAAGACGTCGACGTAGCCGAGATGATCGATCACCCCCGAGAACCACTGGCGCTCCTCGGGCAGGAAACCGGAATTCTTCTGGTTCGAGCGCCAGTTCTTCAGGTCGATTTCCTTGTGCGCGACGTTCCAGTCGCCGCAGATGATGATTCCGCGGCCCCCGTTGCCGAGCTTGTGCAGCGGATCGATGCTGCGCTTCATGAAGCTGAATTTGATCGCCAGCCGTTCCGGAGAACTCGAGCCGGAAGGAACATAGAGCGAAACGACGCTCAGGTTGCCGAAGCGGACTTCGAGATAGCGTCCTTCGGCGTCGATGTCCGGGATGCCGAGGCCCGGGATCACGCTGTCGGGTTTTTTCCTGCAATAGATGCCCACGCCGCTGTAGCCGGGCCGGTCGGCGCAATGGAAGTAGCCGTAGAATCCGTCGGGATTGCGCATTGCGTCGTTAAGGTCCTTGTCCTGCGCCTTGAGTTCCTGCACGCAGACGACATCCGCGCTCTGCTTTGCGAGCCAGCCGAGGAAGCCTTTATTGACGGCGGAACGTATGCCGTTTAGATTGAGTGTGACGATGCGCACGATAATTCAATGAGTGATTTCAGGCAGGAGTTCATCGAGTTCGCCGTGGCCCGCGGCGTTCTGTGTTTCGGCGAGTTCAAAACCAAGGCCGGGCGCCTGTCGCCGTACTTCTTCAACGCCGGCCTGTTCAACGACGGCGATACGTTGCGGCAGATCGGGCAATTCTACGCGAAAGCCCTTCTGGCGGCGGATCCCGGCTTCGATGTGTTGTTCGGACCGGCGTACAAAGGCATTCCCCTGGTGGCGGCGACTTCGATAGCGCTTGCCGAATTTGGGCGAAATCTGCCTTTCTGCTTCAATCGCAAGGAAGCCAAGGATCACGGCGAAGGCGGAATGACGGTTGGCGCGCCCCTCGCGGGCCGGGTCCTGATCGTTGACGATGTCATCTCGGCAGGAACCTCCGTGCGCGAATCGGTGGAGATCATCCGCGTCGGCGGAGCCCGGCCTGCAGGGGTATTGATTGCGCTGGACCGCATGGAGCGTGGTCTCGGCGCCCTCTCCGCCGCCCAGGAGGTCCGCAGCCAGTTCGGTATCCCGGTCATCAGCATTGCCACTTTGGATGACGTGGCGACGTTCTTGCACACGCGCGGGAATATGGCACAGCAGTTGCAATCGGTTGTGCGTTATCGCAAGGAGTATGGAGTGACCACATGAAGCCAATAACCGTTCTTGCCTGTCTGCTCGCAGCCGTCTGCGCCCTGCCGTTGCAGGCACAGGACAAGGGTGCCCGAATGTATAAGTGCGTCGATGCGGCCGGAAAGGTTTACTACTCCGACAAGATCAACCCGGATTGCGGTCAGGGTACGGAATTCAACCGCCAGGGCGTGGAGATGAAAAAGAAGGACGCGGCCAAGCCCGGACAGCCGGCGAAGAGCGAGCCGGCGGCGACAACCACAAAAGCCGCGATAGAACAGGAGCGGCGGGATCGCGCCTTGATGGCGACTTACACGACCGAACAGGAAATCGACGCGGCCCGTGATCGGAGCCTGGCCATTCCAGTGCAAGGCACGAAGGCCATCGAAACGAAACTGGAAAAAGCCAACAAGCAACTGAGCGAGTTGAAAAGACAAGCCGATACGCTGGCCTCACAGAAAAAGCCGCTGCCTGCCCATCTTCTCGAAGATGTCAGCACAAACCAGAAGGAGATTGCCGGCCTGGAGGCCGAACTCGCGCCGCGCAAGCGCCAGCTGGACGCGATCAGCGTCAAGTTTGAAGCCGACAAGAAGCGCTTTCGCGAACTGAAGGGTATCGGCCAGTAGCGCTCAGCCGAGTTTCTTCTTCAACGTTTCATTGACCTGAGCGGGATTCGCCTTGCCCCGGCTGGCCTTCATGACCTGTCCAACCAGGGAATTGAAGGCCTTCTCCTTTCCAGCCTTGTAGTCGGCAACTTGTTGTGCGTTGGCGGCGATCACCTCGTCGACGATCTTCTCGACAGCGCCGGAGTCGGAGATCTGTTTCAGGCCCTTGCGCTCGATGATTTCGTCGGCGCTGCCTTCATCCGACCACATCGCGTCGAATACTTCCTTGGCGATCTTGCCGGAGATCGTGCCGTCTGCGATGCGTCGGATCAAACCGGCGAACGCGTCGGCCCGAATCGGCGAAGCAGCGATTTCCAGCTCTTCGCGATTCAGCCTTCCTGAAAGTTCGCCCATGACCCAGTTGGCGGCAAGTTTCGCATGACCGCGGCCGAGTTCCTTTGCGATCGCTTCGAAATAATTCGCGAGTTCCCGTGATTGCGTGAGAACCTTGGCGTCGTATTCCGTCAAGTCATACTCGCGCCGGATGCGCCCCCGCATCTCGTCCGGCAGTTCGGGCATCTGCGCCTTTATTTCATTCTTCCATTCTTCCGCTATCTCCAGCGGCAGCAAATCGGGATCGGGAAAGTAACGATAGTCGTGCGCATCTTCCTTGGTGCGCATCAGGCGTGTTTCGCCCTTGTCGGGATCGAACAGCACGGTGGCCTGCTGGATCTTGCCCCCGTCTTCCAGTGTCTCGATCTGCCATCTGATCTCGTATTCGATCGCCTGTTGCAGGAAACGGAACGAGTTCAGGTTCTTGATCTCGCGGCGCGTGCCGAGCGGTGCGCCGGGGCGGCGCACCGAAACGTTGGCGTCGCAGCGGAACGAGCCCTCCTGCATGTTGCCGTCGCAGATATCGATCCAGCGCACCAGCGAATGCAACGCCTTCGCGTAGGCAACCGCCTCTTCCGCGGAACGCATTTCCGGTTCCGAGACGATTTCCAGCAGCGGCGTGCCGGCGCGGTTCAGGTCGATGCCGCTCATACCGTGAAAATCCTCGTGCAGCGATTTACCGGCATCCTCTTCGAGGTGGGCCCGCGTCAGGTGAACGACCTTCTCACCGTCTTTCGTCTGGATGGCCAAGCTGCCGCCTTGCACGACCGGCAGCTCGTACTGGCTGATCTGGTAGCCTTTGGGAAGATCGGGGTAGAAGTAATTCTTGCGCGCGAAGATCGAGCGGGGGCTGATGGTGCCGCCGATTGCCAGCCCGAAGCGAATTGCGCGCTCGACCGCGCCTTTATTCAAAACCGGCAGCGAACCGGGCAGTGCAATATCCACCACGCTCGCCTGCGTGTTCGGCGCGGCGCCGAATGCGGTCGACGCGCCCGAAAAAATCTTCGACCGCGTCGACAGCTGCGCGTGAGTTTCCAGCCCGATGACGACTTCCCAGTTCATACGTAAGACCTTTCACCGCAGAGGCGCGGAGGCGCAGAGAAGTGCACGCAAAGAAATACAAAAATGAATGTAGAAGCAGATACCGTCAATGTGTCGCGGGTACGATTCACATTCATCCAACCGATTTCGTTGCTTTCCTTTGCGTTTCCTCTGCGCCTTCGCGCCTCTGCGGTTAAATAGTAAAGTCCTTGGGCATGCGCCGATGCCAATCGGTTGCCAGTTGGTACTGGTGCGCGACGCCAAGCAGCTTCGCTTCCTCGAAATAGTTCGCCATGAGCTGCAATCCGACCGGGCGGCCTTTTGCACCGAAGCCGCAGGGAATACTCATTCCCGGGATTCCGGCCAGGCTGCCCGGAATGGTGTAGAGGTCCGACAGGTACATGGCAACCGGGTCGGTGGCTTTCTCGCCGAATCCGAACGCGACGCTGGTCGTCACCGGGCCGGCAATGACGTCGCAGCGACGGAAGGCCCGCTGAAACTCATCGGCGATGATCCGGCGGACTTTCTGGGCCTGGATGTAATAGGCGTCGTAATAGCCGTGCGACAGGACATAAGCCCCGATCAGGATCCGGCGCCGGGGCTCCGGCCCGAAGCCTTCGGCGCGGGATTTCTTGATCATGTCGTCGATGTCGCCATACTGTGCTGCGCGGTGGCCGTAGCGCACACCGTCGAAACGGCTCAGGTTGGAAGAGCACTCCGCGGGCGCGATGACGTAATAGACCGGGATGCCGAGCGCCGCGTTCGGTAGCGAAATATCGACCAGTTCGGCGCCTTGCCTGACGTACTCGGCCAGGGCTTCGCGCACCGCTTTTTCGACGTCCGGCTGCAATCCCGCTCCGAAGAATTCTTTCGGCACGCCGATGCGCAGGCCTTTCACGCCGCTCTTCAGGTCGCGGGTGTAGTCCTCGCGTGCCCGGTCCACGCTGGTGGAATCCTTCGGATCGAATCCCAGCATGCCGTTGAAAATCAACGCGGCGTCTTCGGCCGAACACGTCATGATGCCGGCCTGGTCCAGACTGGAGGCAAACGCGATCATGCCCCATCGCGACGCCCGCCCATAAGTCGGCTTGATGCCGGTAACACCGGAAAATGCCGCGGGTTCGCGGATCGATCCGCCCGTATCGGTGGCCGTCGCCGCCGGCGCGATGCGCGCGGCTACCGCCGCAGCAGAACCGCCTGAGCTGCCGCCGGGAACGGCGGTCTTGTCCCACGGGTTCAACACGTTGCCGTAGTAGCTGTTCTCGTTCGACGAGCCCATGGCGAATTCGTCGCAATTGAGCTTGCCCAGCGACACCATGCCGGCGTTGCCGAGCTTTTCCAC
>JAYVMZ010000023.1:0-2063 GCA_043758735.1 Betaproteobacteria bacterium | reverse complement strand
AGACCAGCCAGGCCGGTACGCCCAGTTCGACGATCAGTACGCGATTCAGTGTTCCGATCATCAGTACCATCGCAACGCCAACCGATACCTGGAATAGAGACAGCCGCAGCAGTCGCCCCAACGGCAGCTCCGCGCTGGCGGCGTCGGCGAACGGCAGATACTGGGTGCCAATTTTCATCCAGCGGCCCACCAGCTTTTCTCCGATTCGAATCATAGTCGGATAAGCTCCATTGCTTGCGACTTGTAAAAGCCGCTCGTGACACGGTGCGTGCGGCCGACGCGCCAGCCGCTCAAGGCGGGCTCGGCCGCAAGGTGGCGCCGCAGTGATCGCTCCGAGATCGGTTCAATGGCCGGTGCCCGATCGCCGCGTGGAAAAGCCCTGCCCACGGTCCACATCAAAGCCAGCATGGGCGTCTGCGGAGCGAACGTGAAAACGATGGAATGTTCGGTGCGCGCGGCGAAGCCCGCAAGCACTCGCACGACGTCCTCCACGGCGTAATGGATGAGCGAATCCATGGCGACCACGTGACTGAACTTGCCCAGATTTGGATCGAACATATCGCCTACTCGGAAATCGATACTGCCCGCGCCGAGGCGCGAGGGCAGGCGCTCGCCGCCGAGTTTCACCAGCGTCGGCGAAAGATCGATGGCGATGACGGCCGCCCCGCGCTGCGCAGCTTCGACGCTCAGGGCGCCGGTGCCGCATCCGGCATCGAGCAGGGACCTGCCAGTGAGATCGTCCGGCAGAAGCTCGAGCAACGTCGAGCGCATGGCGTCGCGGCCGGCCCGCACCGTGGCGCGGATTCTGCTGACCGGCGCAGTCGAGGTCAGACGCGCCCACGCCTCGACGGCCGTGCGGTCGAAGTAGGTCTGCAGCTGTCCGCGGCGGGT
This sequence comes from Betaproteobacteria bacterium, assembly GCA_043758735.1. Classification (GTDB taxonomy): domain Bacteria; phylum Pseudomonadota; class Gammaproteobacteria; order Burkholderiales; family JACQAP01; genus JACQAP01. The sequence goes on along the minus strand of JAYVMZ010000023.1, from coordinate 1,172 downwards.
CTGGTAATCGATGACGGCCATCAATCGAAGCCCAGCAGATCGAATATGTCACGATCTTTCATCGCTTCCGCTATGAGCGGGTCGGTCCCGTCCCAAAGAGCTTGGGCAAGGCGCAGATACTCATTTTTGACGGCATCGAGTTCCGGCGACTCTTCCATCTCGAACAGAGTCGCCTTCTTCAGTCGGCTGCGCCGGATTACGTCGAGATCCGGAAATCGCGCCATCGTTTTCAGGCCCACGCGACCGTTGAACTTGTCGATCTGGTCGGTACCGGCGCTGCGATTGGCGATCACTCCGCCGAGGCGCACCGCGTTGTTCTTCGACTTGGCCTGAATGGCGGCGACAATGCGGTTCATTGCAAAAATGGAGTCGAAATCATTGGCGGTCACGATCAGGGCGCGATCCGCGTGTTGTAACGGCGCGGCGAACCCGCCGCATACCACGTCCCCCAGCACGTCGAAGATCACCACATCGGTGTCCTCGAGCAGATGATGCTCCTTCAACAGCTTGACCGTCTGGCCCACCACATAGCCGCCACAGCCGGTGCCCGCCGGAGGTCCACCGGCTTCGACGCACATCACGCCGTTGTACCCCTGGAAGGCAAAATCTTCGATGCGCAACTCCTCGGAGTGGAAGTTGACCGATTCGAGGACGTCGATCACGGTGGGTACCAACCGCTTGGTCAGGGTGAAGGTCGAATCGTGCTTTGGATCGCAGCCGATTTGCAGCACGCGCTTGCCGAGTTTCGAAAACGCCACCGACAGGTTCGATGACGTCGTGCTCTTGCCGATTCCACCCTTACCGTACACCGCAAACACCTTCGCGTTGCCGATCTTCAGGTTGGGATCGAGCGGCACCTGCACACTGCCTTCGCCGTCGGCCGGCCTGCTAGTTCGATGTTTGAGCGCCGATACCGGGACGGTGGCGATGTTCATGCGGCAACCCCTTCGTAAATGCCTTCGAGTCGATCTTCCAATTCTTCGCCGGCCGCACGCAGTGCGGCCAGCATGGTTTCATCGGGCTGCCAATATTTGCGTTCCGACGCTTCGATCAGCCGATTGGCGACCTTCGCCGAGGCGGTCGGATTCAGCTTGGCGAGCCGCGCACGCATCTCTGGATCGAGAATGAATGTCTGGGTGATCTGTTGATAGACCCAAGGTTGGACTTCGCCC
>JAYVMZ010000022.1:0-13718 GCA_043758735.1 Betaproteobacteria bacterium | reverse complement strand
GCGCCGGCGCTCAACGGCCGGTAACAGATCCGCAACCGGCGGTGCGAGCGGTGAAGCCTCGTAAGTCTTTTCGCCGGCAAGAACGGCACGACCATCGGCCCAGCCAGTCAGCCCTGGTGCCAGGATCGCGGCGCTTTCGACCAGCAGCTTCACGCTTGCACCCGCCCGATCAACAGGCTGCAGTTGGTGCCGCCGAAACCGAAGGCATTGCTCATTGCGATGGCGGGCGCCTGGTTGCGATTGTCGACCAGATATCGCAGCCCGAACGCCGGGTCGACCGTGCGAGTATTGACGCTGCCCGGCATGAAACCGCGTTCGATCGCCAGCGCGCAAATAATGGCGTCGATGGCACCGCACGCACCCAGCGTGTGTCCCGTCCAGCCCTTGGTCGAACTGCACGGCGTGTCGTTGCCGAACACGGCGCAGACCGCCTTGTCCTCGGTGGCATCGTTGCTGCGTGTACCGGTGCCATGCAGATTGATGTAATCGACGCCACCGGGTTGAAGTCCCGCACTCATCAGCGCCTGCTCCATCGCCATGCGCGCGCCCAGTCCTTCGGGATGCGGAGTGGACATGTGGTAGGCGTCGCTGCTTTCGCCCACGCCTAACAGCGCTATCGAATCCGCCGACCCGCCGTGCGCGTTTTTTTCGAGCAATACCATGCCTGCGCCTTCGCCGATGGAAATGCCATCGCGATCGGCATCGAAGGGGCGGCACCCGACCGGAGCGAGCAGGCCGAGCGAGCCAAACCCATACAGCGTGGTGAGGCACAGACTGTCGACACCGCCGACCACCGCCGCATCGCACAGGCCGGCCGCGATCATGCGCGCGGCACTGCCGAACGCCTTGGCGCTCGACGAACACGCGGTGGATATCGCCATCGACGGTCCTGTCAGGCCAAAATAAGTCTGGACGAACCAGGCGACCGAGTAGGTGTTGTGCGTTGTGCCATAGCGAAAGTCCATCGGCAGCGCCCCGCTTGCATCGCGCCTGCGGTAGGCGAGTTCCGTTTCGAGAATGCCCGATGTGCTGGTGCCAATGAATACCCCGATGCGGGCGGACCCATATTTTTCCCGCGCGCCCGTCACTGCCTGCTCGAAGCCGTCCTGGCGCAGGCACAACTGCGCAATCCGGTTATTGCGGCAGTCGAATTCGATCAGGTCGTCGCGTACCGGTGCGAGCAGGGGATCGGCTATCTGGCCAACGAAAGTATCTAGCGCAACGGTTTCGAACCCACAGCGGGCGAGACCGGAGCGCATTTCGCCCAGTGCAATTACGGTGGAGTCGAGCCCGATCCCGGCGCTGCTGGCAACGGCAGAGTGATTGAGAAAAAGCGGTTGCACTGATGGTTTCCTGGTTGACCGGGAGCCGGCAGATGCAAATGCGAACGCATCGCGCCTGAGGCGTACCGGCAGCCGAGGTTACTTGGCGCCAGATATCGGCGTCAACTGGCTTTTAGCCCGTTTTGTGCGGCAGCGTACCAATGGCTAGAGGGCTAGAGGTTATAATCTGCCCGTTCGGAAACTCTGGCTGAAATCACCAGCCTAAAACAGGCAATAAATAATATAAATGAATAATATAATCGAATCCACGATCGTCCAGGAGCAGGAATTGGCGGATCTGATCGTCGCGGCGCTGAATCTGGAAATTCAGGCTGGCGACATCGATCCGGAGGCGCCGTTGTATCGCGAAGGCCTCGGCCTGGACTCGATCGACATTCTTGAGATCGCGCTTGCGGTATCCAAGAAGTACGGCTTTCAGTTGCGCTCCGATGACAGCGACAACGTCAAGACTTTCAGTTCGCTGCGCAATCTGAACGAGCATGTCCAGCAAAAACGAACGCGTTAGTCCCCCGCTACACGCCAGTTGGACCAAGGCGGCCCTCCTCACGGCGGGAGTCATCGCCTATCAGGTGCTGGTCTACTGCATGATTCTCGATCAGCCCGAAGGCGGCATCGGGGCGGGCCTTATGGTCGCGCCGCTCGTGGTGGTGGTGGCCTGTGTGCTCGCGCGGTCCGTGCGCGGACGCCTCATGCTGTCGCTATTGGCGCTGGGCGCTGGCGTCGGGTTCCTGTTGTGGCGCACTCTGGGAGCAAGTCCGGCGCTGCTCTATCCCGTCCCGTTTCTCACCGTGTACCTGTTCCTGCTGTGGTTGTTCGGACGGACATTGAAAGCGGACCGGAAACCTCTGATCACGATGCTTGCAGCCCATGTTCACGGCGAATTACCTGCAGACATCGCCCGCTATACGCGCGGGGTGACATGGGCATGGTGCATCTTCTTCGCGGCGATGGCACTGACGTCGATCCTGTTGTTTGTGTTCGAGCCGCTGCCCATCTGGTCGGTATTCAACAACCTGCTGAACCTGCCGCTGGTGTTGGCAATGTACCTCGGCGAATATGCGTGGCGGCTGCGGCGTTTTCCGGATTTCCCCCACGCCTCGATAGCCACGGTGTTTCGCGCCTTCCGCAATTTCGATTTCAACCGGCCCGCGGCCGGCCGCTGATTGCATGGCGCAAGTGGCGGCCATCAGCCATGCCGACGCGGCGGATGTGGTCGCCTATAACGGCGGGCAAGCAGTGTCCGCGGCGTTCTTCCTCACCGACGTCGAACGGGTCGCGGAAAGTTTGCCCGCGAGTTCCCACCTGGTCAATTTCTGTGTCGATCGCTACCACTTCGCCGTCGGGCTGATCGCCGCCCTGGTGCGCGGGCAGGTAAGCCTGCTGCCGCCGAACCAGACACCCGACATGCTGCGGCAACTGCAGCGCGATTACGGGGGCCTTTATGCGCTAAGCGATTCGTCGCAGCAGCCCGCAGTAATCGAACAGGTGATGTATCCGCAGGCTGCAGAAGATTCCGGGCGACATTCCTCGACGTTGCGCTTCACGGTGCCCGCGTTTGCCGAAGACCAGATAGCGGCCATCGCTTTTACCTCCGGCTCCACCGGAAAGCCCACGGCGCATCGCAAGACCTGGGGTGCGCTCGCGCGCGGCGCGGCTGCCGAAGCCGAGCGCTTTGCATTGCACCGCGAGGGCCGCTCTACGCTCGTGGCCACGGTCCCGCCGCAACACATGTACGGGCTCGAATCCAGCGTATTGATGGCGCTGCGCGGTGGCCTCGCGCTGCATGCGGGGCGGCCTTTCTATCCGGCCGACGTGGCCGCCACGCTGGCCGAAGTCCCCGGCGATCGCGTGCTGGTCACGACTCCCGTACATCTGCGTGCAATGTTGAACGAAGAAATAGCATTGCCCGAACTGCGAATGATCGTCTGCGCCACCGCCGTGCTGTCGCTTGAGATGGCCGCACAGGCGGAGGCCCGCTATCGCGCGCCGCTGCACGAAGTGTATGGTTTCACCGAGGCCGGCATGGTGGCCACCCGCCGTACCGTGCAAGGGCAGTTGTGGCATTGCCTGCGCGACGTGCGGCTGCGCCGCGATGGCGACGACGTCAAGGCCGGCGGCGGCCACGTCGAAAAGGAAGTGCCGTTCACCGACGTGGTCGAGATCGATGGCGCTGATAAATTCGTGTTGCACGGGCGCAACGCGGATCTGGTCAACATCGCCGGCAAGCGCACGTCGCTGGCCTATCTCAACCATCAGCTGAACAGCATCGAAGGCGTGCGTGACGGCGTGTTTTTCATGCCCGACGAGAGCGGCGAAGGGGTTATCCGGCTGACGGCATTTGTCGTCGCGCCTGGTATCCCGCGCGATGTGCTGTTCGGGGCCTTGCGCACCCGGATAGATGCGGTGTTCCTGCCGCGCCCGCTATACGTCGTCGATGCGCTGCCGCGCAATGCCACCGGCAAGTTGCCGCGCGAGGCGTTGCTGCAATATGCGACCGGACTCAAACGGGGGGGGCGCGATTGACGCAGGCCTGGCTGAAGCAGCACGAACGCTCCAACGATTACGCCCTGCGGTTCCTCGTCTGGATGTCGCTTTCCATGGGCCGGCCGGCGGGGCGCGTGTTGCTCTATCCGGTCTGCCTCTTCTTCCTGCTGTTCTCCGTCAAGGCGCGCCAGGCGTCGCGCAAGTATCTCGGCCGTGTGCTCGAGCGCCCGCCGCGCTTCGGCGAACTTTTCCGGCACTACTACAGCTTTGCGACGGTCGCCCTCGATCGCATGTTTCTGCTGCACAATCGCTTCGCCCAGTTCGACGTGCGCGTGCATGGCAGGGAAATCCTCGAAGAGGCGACTGCGCGCGGCGAGCCCTGTTTCCTGCTCGGCGCGCATTTCGGCAGTTTCGAAGCCCTGCATGCCTATGGCCTGGAGCAAGACCTGAATGTCACGATGATGATGTTCGAGCACGGCAGCCGGAACATGAACGCACTCGCCAGGGCGATCAATCCGGACCTCGACCGGTCGGTCATCGGCATGGGTTCTTTTGATTCGATGATCAAGGTGCAGGAGCGGTTCGAGCGCGGTGAATGGGTCGGCATGCTTGGCGACCGCAGGATCCACGAATCCGGCGCGGTCGGCGTTTCCTTCCTCGGCGCGACGGCTTCGCTGCCGACTGCGCCGTTTCGCATTGCCGCGCTGATCGGCCGGCCGGTGGTCCTGATGGTAGCGCTCTACCTCGGTGGCAATCGCTACGACCTGCATTTCGAGCGCCTGGTGGACGTGCCGAAGCTGGAACGCGGCAAGCGCGACGCGATGATACGGGAGTACGCTACACGCTATGCGCAGCGCCTCGAGCACTATTGCCGGCTCGCACCTTACAACTGGTTCAACTTCTATGACTTCTGGGCGGATGCAGATGCGCAGACTTGATCGAGGCATGGCGACGTTGCTCGTGGTGCTCGCCACGGTTCGCGTTTTTCCGGCATGGCCTGCGGAACCGCCTGCGCCTTGGGGCGTGGAGAGCCTGATGCTGCAGTTGTCGCAGGTGAAGGAGTCCAAGGCGCGCTTCGTCGAGCGAAAATACCTGAAGGTGCTCAAGGCGCCGCTGGAACTCTCGGGCACGCTGACCTATGTCAGACCCGGGTGGCTGGAAAAACGCACGCTCAAGCCCAAGCCGGAAACGCTGGTCGTGGCGGACGACAAACTGACACTGGAGAATCCGGCGCGCAATGACAAACGCGTCCTCAAGCTGCAGGATTATCCGGTACTTTGGGGCTTTGTCGAAAGCATCCGCGCCACGCTCGGCGGCGACGTCAAGGCGCTGGAGCGTTTCTATCGCGTCGAGCTCGAAGGCGGACCGGCGAGGTGGCAGCTTTACCTGACGCCGCGCGATCGCAAGATGAATGAGGTCATCAGCCTGGTTCGCATCGACGGCAGCCACGCGCGCGTCGATACCATCGAAGTGCAGGAAGCGCGCGGCGACCGTTCCGTCATGAAGATCTACGAGGACGTGCCTTGATCCCGCCGGCGCGCTTGCGCGTCGGCATCTGGCTGGGATTTGTCATTGCCTGCGCAATCATCGTGGCGCGTTCGCAATACAGCGCCGATCTGGCCGCTTTCCTGCCGAGTTCGCCGTCGCCGACGCAACGCTTCCTGGTTGATGAATTGCGAGAGGGCGTGGTGTCGCGCCTGGTCCTGGTGGGCATCGAAGGCGGCGAACAGGGTAAGCTCGCGGCGCTCAGCCAGTCGCTGGCGGCGCGGCTGGAAAAGGATGAGCGGTTCGTCTATGTGGCCAATGGCGCGCAGGACAGTTTGCGCGCCGATGGCGAATTCCTGCTGCGCAATCGCTATCTGCTCAGTCCTGCGGTTAACGCGGAGCGGTTTACCGGGGACGGCATTCGCCGTGGCCTGGAGCAACAGCTCGACCTGCTGATCTCGCCGACCAGCATGCTGGTCGGTAATCTCATGCCGCGCGACCCCACCGGCGAGATGCTGCAGATGATCGACCGTTTGCAGGGGCAGGGAGGGCCGGACAAACGCGAGGGCGTATGGTTTTCCGCGGACGGCGGCCGTGCGCTGCTCGTCGCGCAGACGCGTGCGGCCGGCTTCGACATCGATGCGCAGGAACAGGCCGTGACGCGAATTCGCGCCGCGTTCCGGGAAGCGCTAGAGGAGCAGAAAGTGCAAAGCGCGCGCATGGTCATCACCGGGCCCGGCGTTTTCGCGGTGGAAAGCCGCGCCGGCATACAGCGGGATGCAATGCGCTTTTCCATTCTCGGGACGCTGCTGGTAAGCGCGGTCCTGCTGTTCGTTTACCGTTCCGTGCGCGTGCTGGCATTGACCTTGGTGCCGGTGGTCAGTGGCGCACTGGCGGGCATCGCAGTGGTCAGCCTTGCATTCGGGTCTGTGCACGGCGTAACGCTGGGGTTCGGCGCCACGCTCATTGGCGAGGCAGTGGATTACGCGATCTACCTGTTCACCAATACCGCGCCCGGCAGTACGCCGAAGAGCACCCTGCAACGCATCTGGCCCACCTTGCGGCTCGGCATGCTCACGTCGGTGTGCGGCTTCGGCGCCATGCTGTTTTCGGGATTTCCGGGGCTTTCCCAACTCGGCCTGTTTTCGATTGCCGGGCTCATTGTCGCGGTATCGGTGACGCGCTGGGTGTTACCCGAACTTGTGCCCGCGGGCTATCACGTCAAGACTGCTGCCAGCCTCGGCCCGGCTTTGATGCGGGTGCTGGGTCAAGCGAGGCGATTGCGAATTCCCCTGGTGCTGCTGGTGATTGCGACGACGACATGGCTGGCGATCAGGGGCGAGACCGTCTGGGACGATGAATTGTCGAGCCTGAGCCCGGTCGCGTTGCCGCTACAGCGGCTGGATCAGCAAATGCGTGCCGATCTGGGCGCGCCGGACGTTGGTCCGCTGGTCGTCGTGCGCGGCGATTCCGAGCAGACGGTGCTGGAAAGCGCGGAGCAGGTCGGCACCACGCTCGCCGCATTACAGGCGGGTGGCGTCCTTGCGGGATTCGATTCGCCGGCGTTTTATCTTCCCAGCGCCGCGGCGCAGCGCGCGCGTCAGCAGGCCATCCCGGAGGCGGTCACATTGAAGCGCAACCTGGCCGATGCCGCTGCCGGTTTGCCGTTTCGCCGGGGCACGTTCGCGCACTTCGTCGAAGATGCGCAGGAGGCGAAACGCCGCGCGCCTTTGACTACCCAGGATTTGGCGGGGACCGGTTTGGGCCTCAAGCTGCAGGCGTTACTGGCCCAGCGACCGGGAGGCTGGTACGCAATGCTGCCGCTGCGCGAAGTATCCGATATGCACGCGCTCGAAGCAGGCCTGGCGAAGCACGATGCATCGCGCGTGGTGCTGCTCGATATGAAACGCGAACTTGACGGGCTGTATCGCGGCTACCGGCTGCGCGCGCTCGGCTTTGCTGTCCTCGGTGTGGTGGCCATCGTCGTGCTCCTGATGCTGACCTTGCGTTCGCTTCGGCGCAGTTGGGATGTGATCGCCCCGCTCGCCGCGGCCGTGCTGGTCACGGCGGGCATCCTGCTGGCGACCGGTGCGCGGCTGAACATCTTCCATCTGGTGGCGTTGCTGCTCGTGGTCGGCGTCGGCTCGAACTACACGCTGTTCTTCGAACGCGGCAATCCGGGTTCGGCCGATCCGCAGCGCACTGCCACGTCGGTGCTCTTCTGCAATCTTTCCACGGTGATCGGGTTCGGGGTCCTCGGCTTTGCCAGTACGCCGGTGTTGAGCGCGATCGGCACGACGGTGGCGATCGGTGCGTTCCTGAGCCTGCTGTTTGCGCTGGTCCTGAGGCCTGCTGCGCAGCCGCCGCGCTGATCGCTACGTTGGATCCGCGGAAAGGTAGGTCGCAATCGTGCCGCGCGCCACTGACCGGCCATCGAGCGCTATCTCGATACGATAGTGGGTCAACGGTTGCGCGATCGCTTCGAGATTGACCGAAACCAGCAAATCACGATCCGCCGGCACCTGGTCGGTAAAAAAAACCACGTCGCGCAGCGCGACCAGATAACCGATGCGGGGCCCGGCGCGACCCGCTTCGCGCCGCCGCCGCAATGCCTCCCAGGCCGCGGCAGCCTGGGCCGCGGCCTCGATCGCGGCGACAGGCGCTGCGCTGCCGCTGCACACCAGCGCGCACTGTCCGGGAATGCGCGCGTTGCCGGTCAGTCCTTCGGCCGATTCGCTCAGTACGGCGGTCAGGAAACGCATGGGCGGGCGGTGCGGCAGCAGGTCGTCGAGTGCCGGGGCATCGGCAATCTGATTGCTCGCGGCGCGGGAACTGACCGTTGCCTCTGGTGCATTCGGTGGCGTGCCGATGATGAGTTCCCCGTTGGCGACCTGGACAGCGCCGCGTTTGAGATCGAAGCGCAAGTGCCCCGCTGCGGATGCGCGCGTGACGAGTTCGAGGCGCTCGCCGGGTAAGACGAGCTGGCGCAGACGCGCGAACGCGATGCCACGCAGCACTGGCGCATGACCCGTTTCGCGCGCCAATGCGTCCAGGACCAGCGCGATCTGCGCTACGCCGGGAAGAATCGGGCGGCCGGGGAAATGTCCTTCGAACCACGCTCCGCCGGCGGGCACGTCGATGACCGTGCTCACGCGCGGCGGGCCACGATGGCGGCGATGATGAAGCTTGGATAGCCGCCGCGGATTGCGGCAATGTCCGGATAGACCCGCACGTCGCGGAAGCCGTTGGCGGTCAGCGCTGCGGTCCATTGTTCCGGTGTCAGGAATCCGCCGTTCGGACGCCAGCCCGGTACCAGGCGCGCATCGCGAAACGAGCCGAGCAGATTGAATACCAGCTCCAGATGCAGTGGCGTGTCGGCAAACGGGCGCACGCATTCGGCCATGACCAGCGCGCCGTCATCGGTCAGCACATTGCGCAGCTGCGCCAGCGTCGCCGCCAGGTCGCGCGCGACATGCAGGACGTTGACGCCGTAGGCGAGCTGGCAGGATTGCGGCGTGATCGCGGCCGTCGCAAATGGCTGATCGATGTTCAGTGCCGAAAACCGCATGTGGCAGTGCGCATACCTTGCCGCAAGATTGCGCTGCGCCCGCTTGAGGAACAACGGAGATATTTCGGTGAGGTGGTAGGAGGCGACCTGGGCCGATCGGCCGCTTCCCTCCAGATGGCCAAGCAGGGTGTCGGCGGCACTGCCCAGGCCGCCGCCGATCTCCAGGATGGCGGCCGGACCGGGGGGCAGTGCGTGCGCGGCGGCAATCGCGCCGACCTTGTTGCTGATGGCGTACAGCGGATTGTCGTTCGAGAAATTCCTGATCCAGGGGACGATGCCTTCAGCGCCGAACAAGGCCTGCTCGCCGGAAGTCTGTCCGGTGAGGACGGCCGGGTAATGCGCCGCGGCCAGGGCTGCGATTTCGAAGCTGGGCAGGCAGCGTGGATCGTGTGCACGCTGACGCTCGAGGATTTCGTCCGCGCTGAGCACCGGCAGTGTCCGTTCGATCCGATAACGCCGTTCCCCGTCGTTGTCGACCCGCATGCCGAGCCAATTGCGCGCGGCGAGCATGGCCAGGATCCAGGAGACCGGCATCGTGGCCATTTCGGGTTCGAGTCCGCTACGGACTATCGCCTGGGCAACGCTTGCCTCGGACCGGCATGCCGCTTCCAGACCAAGGGTTCGGAACATATCCAGGGTCAGGCGCGCGCTGTACTCTTCGAACAGATCGAACGAGGCGATGAAGGAATCGTCGAAATACGCGAGCAGCTCCGGCGGAAACAAGGCCGCCCGTTCGTCCCTGCCGCTGCGTTGGGAAACGATTGGCATGGCTACTCGTGTTTTCCCCTGGGAGCCAAACTATTTGGCGGTCAGCGTGCGATCGGCGGGTCGAAGCGCCTGCTCCGCCGCCATTCGCGACTCGTCGCTGTCCGGATCGCGCACTTGTGCCGAATACGTGCCGAGCGCGACCTCGTAGGAACCGGCGGGTTTGCTCGCGCCGGCGCCCCAGAACTCGTAAAAGTTGAACCAGTTGAACGGCGCGTCACGGCAATAGTGTTCGAGCCGCTGTGCATAGTGCTGCAGAGCCGTTTGGACGGCAGCTGCGCGCGCCGACCGGCCTACGCCCTCCGGGTCGAAGAGCAGTTCGAAATACAACTCATAGCGGTTGCCGCCACGATACAGGCCCGCCATGAACACGATCGGCCGCTTGAGCATGAGCGCCATGCGGTAGGGTGCGGCGGGAAACAGGGCTGCCTCGCCCAGAAACGACGCCTGCAACTGGTCGCCGTCCTCCAGGGTGCGGTCGCCGAGGATGCCGACCCAGGCGCTCTCCAGTAGCCGCTCGTGCACTTTGAACATGGAATCGAACCGCCCCAGTGCAATGATGCGGTCCGGAAGCGCGGGATTGACGGCCTTGGCGATGGCGTTGACCATCCGCGCGTTGTCCTCGTACATCACCATTCTGACGTCGATCCGATTCGCTGTGCCGGCGGCGCGCAGGACCTCGAAGCTGCCCAGGTGCGCACCCAGTAACAGGCAACCCTGACCGCGGTCGAGGGTCTGCTGCAGAACCTGCTCGCCGTGAATCCGGATCTCGAACAGATCGCTACGATCCTTGAGCAGAAAAAACCGGTCGAGCGCGACCGTGGCGAAGGTGAAATAGTGGCGAAACAGATCGGCGACACGCACCGGGCGGCCGAGTGCGCGGCTCAGATATTTGCGCGAGGCGCGCCGGGATTTTACCGAGAACAGCAGAAAATAGAGGCAGACCGGATAGAGAACCAGCCGCGCGACCGTCCTGCCGAGAAAAAAGGCGATGCCGACGATCAGTCGCACGCCCAGAACGCTGCCGCGCTCGCGCTGCTCCAGCCATGCCTGGCTCATGGGCATGCTCCCGCAGTGTTGCGCGCTGGCGTCGCAGCGGGAAGCTTCGTGTCCGCGTACAAAAGCAAGACCGGCATGGTTGCGCGGCAGGCACCGGATGCGTCAGACCAAATCGGGAGTCGCACCGACTGGTTGATTTTGTTTCGATTCAATTTGTGATTGTCCGAAATCCGAACTTTCGCGCCAGCAAAAGCGGCAACCGCAACATAAAGCCGGCCAGCAGTCGCAGGTGCATCCAGCTCAGCAGCAAATTATCGCGTACGTAATTGAAATGCGACACCCCGCCTTCCTCCGGGCGGAAGTAGCGAACCGGGGCAGGCAGGTTGATCGGGTTGGCGCCGCGCCACACCAGCCGCACGGCGGCTTCGACGTCGAAATCGAAGCGCCGCATCCAGCGCCGGGATTCCATGATCTGCAACAGCGGCTTCGCCGGATAGACACGCAGCCCGAATAACGAGTCGCCGATACCCTCCCAGAGCGTCTCCACATCGGTCCACCAGTTCGAAACGCATCGCCCCATCACGCGCAGCCGCGGCGCACTCGCATCGAACACGGGTTTGCCGAGGACCAGCGCGTTCGGATTTTCCATCGACACGCGCATGAAATCGGGTATCCGATCGGCCGGGTGCTGGCCGTCGGCGTCCAACGTCAGGATATGGGTGTAGCCCTGCGCCACGGCTGCGCGCAGGCCATGCAGGATCGCCGCACCTTTGCCCTGATTCTCGGGCAGCACGAACACCCGTAGCCCGGCATTCGAGCCGACAAGAGCCTGCAACCTTTCGGCGGTCCCGTCGGTGCTGCCGTCGACCACGACCCAAACAGGTTCCCACAATTTGAGCGCGTCGCGCACGGTCTCGAAAACCTTTTCGCCGGTGTCATAGCTGGGGATCAGAATCAGATGAGTCTTGGAGGTAACGGGCATGGCGGATTCAATTTTGATGTTTCTGGGGGCAGTGTGGTCCGGATACCAGCCACTGATCGGACATGTTACCGCCTGATTGCAGATTGCAGATTGCTGAGTGGCTGATTGGCCGCTCGGTTGAACTGCGGGCGGCTTGTCCGTTGCAGGCGCGATCAGTTGCTCCCGGTAGTAGTTTTCCAGGTCCGAAACGAAAGCCTTGACGTCACCGGTGACGCGAAGCCGCTTGCCCAGGCGCGCGCGGTAAATCAGCGGAAACGCGGGCTTCTTCAGTATCGGCCAGCCCTTGTTCAGGAACGTGCTGTTGGTTTCAAGGAATATCGTCTGCACTTCGGCTCCGGCGTTCTTCGTCATCAGCGCGAAGCCGCCTTTGAAAGCGTTGACGGGAGACGAGCGAGTGCGGGTGCCTTCCGGGAAAACCAGCAACTGGTGTCCCGCAAGCAGTTCCTTCGTGGATGCCCGGACCAGGTTGATCGACGAGTTGTTGCGGATATAGCGTGAAAGCCGGGCGCCACCGCCGAGGAAAAAGCTGTCCCAGATTTCCGACTTCATGATGCAGGCGGTTTGCGGCAGGCGCGAGATGATCAGGACTGCATCCAACAGACAGGGATGGTTCGGCGCGAGGATTATCGAACGCTCGCCGCGAAGGCTGTCGAGCGCGGTAAGGTCGATGTGGACCAGGCGGCTGGCCTTAAGCAAGGCGAGGAACCCGCGAAAATGCAAGCCGGTCATCCATCGCCCGAGCCGGGTGCCGGGGTCTTCGGGCACTATCGGGTGCAATGCCGCGCTGACCAGTGAAACCAGGGCGGCCCCGGCACCGAAATACAGGTAACCCAGATAGAAAACGACATACTCATAAGCCAACCGCGCCGATCGAACCAGAAATCCGGACCGCTCGGGCATGGCGCGGTCATCGGCTGGACTCATCGCAAGCGTACGGTTTCGCGCATCCCATCGCTGCGGGTCGCTTTGATTTTCTGATTTCTGCGACGTCGAGCGCATGTTCATTTATTTCTCGGCTTCGACCAGTTTCTGCGAACGTCCGAATACCCACGCGAACGCAATGCCGGCTGCGAACGAGTCTTTTTGTCGGACCAGCGGACTGCCTTCGAATGCCGCCCCGGACAGTGAGTCGGCGCGCACGAAGCCCCCCACCCAGAAGGACGAAAAGCGTTTACTCAGTGCAGCGATGAACTGGGTGCCGGCATAGCCTGCGCCGGCCTCGTAGGCCGGGCGTTGCGTGGTCGCGAACTGTGGCGCAACGCCATAAAAATAATTGTGATATCGCCTGCTTCCGTATAGCGGCCCGGCGGCGAATCCCAGGTTCCAGCCCGGCCCCGGGAACAGATCGTAGAAATCCACGTTGACCTGCGGCTGGAATACCCAGCCTTCGTCGCGTGCATGCGACAGCGTCGTGGCAATGACGGCGCGCAGCGGAAAGCGCAGGCTCAGGTGCATCGTGTCTGTGCGCTTGAGGGTGACGGCGAGGTTCGGGCCGATTTCCAGCGTCGGATCGAGGTCAGGCATGTCGCGCCGTGCGGAATTGTCGCCGCTGTCCACCGGGATCTAGCCATTCACGCTCAGATGCAGATCGAACCGGTCATCCTTGTAGAACTGGCCGCGCACGCTTTCGCGATCGGCCTTGAGGAACTCGCCGCGGTAGACGAGATACGGAATCGGCAGCACCAGCGTATGGCGCTCGTCCGAGCCCCGGTAATCCGGGAAATCGAGCACGGCGACCCCGGCGCCGGCTTCCCACAGCGGCAGTTCGGCAGCTGGCGCCGCATGCGGCAGCGTCGCCATCATCGACACGGCGACGGCAGCGATCAGCCCGTTGCGCGTCGACGCGCTCACGCGAACGCTGCCCTGTTTGTGCAAACTACTTCGATTTCCAGCAGAAGCTCGCGCCGGCAGATGTCGGCTTGAAGGTAAATGATCGTCGGGGCCGGACCGAAAGCTTCGCGCAGGCGCGCCTGCGCGACCGCATGAAATACCGGCTGTCGCAGGTAGACCTTGAACAGCATTTCGGTGCTTTGTCCGATGTCGATCAGCCCCTGTGCCCGGGCTTCGTCCATGACCGATCGCAGGTTGACGA
>JAYVMZ010000021.1:0-2868 GCA_043758735.1 Betaproteobacteria bacterium | reverse complement strand
TCGCCGGTCTTCGCAATGAGCGCCAGGCGCACTGCGCGGCTGGTCGCGTCACCGGCCGCCCAGCTCTTGCGCGAACCGGTATTCGGGGAATGACGATAGGTTCGCAGGCTCTGCCCGTCCAGCCACGCCATCGAGACAGCATTGATGATCTCGTCACGCGTCAGGCCTAGCATTTCCGCTACGACGGCAGTGGATGCGACCTTGACCAGAACGACGTGGTCGAGGCCAATTTTGTTGAAACTGTTCTCCAGTGCAATGCAGCCCTGGATTTCGTGGGCCTTGATCATGCCGGTCAGTACATCCTGCACAGTCAGCGGCTTTTTGCCGGCGGCAACAGCATTGCGCGAAATCCAGTCAGCCGTCGCGAGGATGCCGCCGAGATTGTCCGACGGATGACCCCACTCGGCTGCAAGCCAGGTGTCATTAAAATCCAGCCAGCGGATCATGGTGCCGATGTTGAATGCCGCCTGGATCGGGTCGAGCTGGAACGGCGTGCCGGGCACCTTTGCGCCGTTTGGTACCACCGTTCCCTGAACCACCGGACCGAGCAGCTTGGTGCAGGCGGGATACTCCAGCGCCTCGAACCCGCAGCCGAGCGTATCGATCAGGCAGTAGCGCGCGGTCTCGTAGGCTTCCTTGCTGGCGATCTTGTATTTGGTGACGTAATCGACGATGTCGACCAGGACCTGGTCTGGCTTTGGACGGACGTTGGAGATGTGGGCGGACATGGATTCCTGTATTCCTGTGTTGTCGAGATCGTTGGATCGTGGTTAGGACTTCATCCTGGAAGGCTTGACGTTCACTTGCGCTTGTCGATGGAAACCCACTTCTGATTCTCGGGACCGGTGTAGTTTGCGCTTGGGCGGATGATCTTGCCGTCCTGGCGCTGCTCGATGACGTGCGCCGACCAGCCCGACGTGCGGCTGATGACGAAAATCGGCGTGAACATCGCCGTAGGTATGCCCATCTGGCCGTAGCTCACCGCGGAAAACCAATCCAGGTTGGGGAACATCTTCTTCTCGCTCCACATCACCGATTCGATGTGCTCGGCGATGTCGAACAGGTTCTTGTCGCCGGTGTCTTCGCACAGCCGTCGCGCCACTTTCTTGATTGCTTCGTTGCGCGGATCGGCGATGGTGTAAACCGGGTGGCCGAAGCCAATGACGATCTCCTTGTTGGCGATGCGCCGCTTGATATCCTCCTCGGCCTGCGCAGTGGTGTGGTACCGCTGCTGGATCTCATTGGCGACTTCGTTCGCGCCGCCGTGCTTCGGGCCGCGCAGCGCGCCGATACCGCCGGTGATCGCGGAATACATATCCGATCCCGTGCCGGCGATGACCCGGCAGGCGAAGGTGGATGCGTTGAATTCATGCTCGGCGTAAAGGATCAGCGATGTGTGCATGGCCCGCTCCCACAGCGCCGAGGGCTCCTTGCCGTGCAGCAGGTGCAAAAAATGCGCGCCGATCGAATCGTCGTCCGTCTCGGTTTCGATGCGCTTGCCGTTGAAGCTCCAGTGGAACCAGTACAGCAGCATCGAACCGAATGACGCCATCAACCGGTCGGCGATGTCGCGCGCGCCGTTCACGTTGTGGTCGTCTTTCTCGGGGATGACCGTGCCGAGAGCAGAACAGCCGGTGCGCAGCACGTCCATCGGATGTGCTGAAGCGGGTATCCATTCGAGCACGGCCTTCACGTTGGCCGGCAATCCGCGCAACGCTTTGAGCCTTCGCTTGTAGTTGGCGAGCTCGGCCTTGGTGGGCAACTTTTCGTGCACCAGCAAATACGCGATCTCCTCGAATTCCGCAGTCTCCGCAAAATCAAGGATATCGTAGCCCCGGTAGTGCAGGTCGTTGCCGGTGCGGCCGACTGTGCACAGGGCGGTGTTTCCGGCAGTAACGCCGGACAGGGCTACGGATTTTTTCGGCTTCGGCGCGTTCGCCACGGCTTCGCTCATTTTTGCTTTCCCTTCGCGAATAGTTCATCGAGCTTGTTTTCGTAATCGTGATAGCCGAGATATTTGTACAGGTCGGCGCGTGTCTGCATCATCGGGATCAGGTTCTTCTGCGTGCCTTCCGAGCGTATGGTCTGATATACCTTCAGCGCCGCGGCGTTCATCGCGCGGTAGGCCGAGCAGCAATAAAGTACGATGTCGACGTCCGCCGAGCCGAGTTCGGAGGTTGTGAACAGAGGCGTGTGGCCGAACTCGGTGATGTTGGCGAGGATGGGGACTTTCACAGCGCTCTTGAATTTCCGGTACATCGGCAGTTCGGTCATTGCCTCGGGAAAGATCATGTCGGCGCCGGCTTCGACGTAGGCGCAGGCCCGGTCGATGGCCGCGTCCAGGCCTTCGACGGCAAGCGCATCGGTACGCGCCATGATCACGAATCCCGGATCGGTGCGCGCGTCGACTGCCGCTTTGACCCGGTCGACCATTTCTTCCTTGCTGACGACTTCCTTGCCGGGACGATGGCCGCAGCGTTTGGCGCCAACCTGGTCTTCCATGTGCACGGCGCCGGCGCCGGCCTTGATCATCGAGCGCACAGTGCGCGCGATGTTGAAGGCGCTCCCCCAGCCGGTATCGATGTCGACCAGCAAGGGCAGGGAAGTGACTTCGGTGATGCGGGTGACATCGGTCAGCACGTCTTCCAGGGTGCTGATTCCCAGGTCGGGCATGCCCAGCGAGTTCGCGGCCACGCCGCCGCCAGAAAGATAAAGCGCCTTGTAGCCGGTGGCTTCGGCCATGCGCGCGGTATAGGCGTTGATCGCGCCGATGACCTGCAGCGGTTTTTCATTTGCGACGGCGTCGCGGAATTTCTGTCCTGCGCTGGTTTGCATGCTGTTCTGTTCCTCGGATGAATCACGCTGCGC
>JAYVMZ010000020.1:0-12840 GCA_043758735.1 Betaproteobacteria bacterium | reverse complement strand
CGCGCTCGGCGAGCGTGACGAAACCGCGGAAATCTGTCGCGACAGGCAAGGGAACCCCGAACCCGATCCCGATTTGCGCGATACCGAGAGCGTACCGCTTAAGGAGAGCATCGCGGAGTACTTCAAGCGCGAAGTGTTGCCGCACGTGCCCGATGCGTGGATCGACGAGAGCAAAACCAAGGTCGGCTACGAGATTCCGCTTAACCGCCACTTCTACCGCTACGAATCGCCGCGCGCCCTTGATGTGATCGAGGCCGACATCAAGACGCTGGAAGGCGAGATCATGGCGCTGCTCGGCGAGATCACGGCGTGAAGCTGCCACGCTATCCGACCTACAAGCCGAGCGGCGTCGAATGGCTCGGCGACGTGCCCGAGCACTGGGATGTGAAGCGGGGACGCTTCTGCATGGACCTGAACCCAAGCTCGAATCGGATTCGCGCACTGCGCCCTGACGATGAAGTGTCCTTCGTGCCGATGGAGGCCGTTGGCGAGTATGGCGGTCTAAACTTGGAGCTGACACGCGCCATTGCCGACGTTGGCTCTGGGTACGCCGAGTTCGACGACGGAGACGTGGTTGTGGCCAAGATCACGCCGTGCTTTGAGAATGGGAAGGGTACCCTCGCTGCCGGCCTTTTGAATGGAGCTGCGTTCGGGACCACTGAATTGCATGTCCTTCGTGTGACTCCGACTCTCGATCGTCGGTTCCTGTTCTACTTCACGATCTCAAGGGCATTCCGCAGCAACGGCGAAGGCGAGATGTACGGAGCCGGAGGACAGAAGCGCGTGCCGCCGGAGTTCTGCGAGAACTTCCGAATCCCCCTTCCAACATGTGCAGATCAACGCGCCATCGCCGACTTCCTCGACCGCGAGACGGCGAAGATCGACACGCTGGTGGCGAAGAAGCGGACCTTGATCGAGCGGTTGAAGGAGAAGCGCACCGCGCTCATCTCGCGCACGGTCACCAACGGCCTGCCGCCCGACGCCGCCCGCGCCGCCGGCCTCGACCCGCATCCCAAGCTCAAGCGCTCCGGCATCGACTGGCTTGGCGACGTGCCGGAGCATTGGGAAATACGTCGATTGAAGTTCAATATTTCGAGAGTCGAACAAGGGTGGTCGCCTCAATGCGACAACACTCCGGCAAGTGATGGTGAGTGGGGTGTGCTCAAGGCTGGCGCAGTGAACGGTACTGATTTTGATCCTAATGAAAACAAGCGCCTGCCGGACGAGGAAGCACCTTTGCAGGAATTTGAGATCAAGAAGGGCGACTTTCTTATCAGTAGGGCGAATACCAGAGAACTCCTCGGCAGTGCCGCGTTGGTCAGAACGACACGACCGCAGCTACTGTTGTGCGACAAGCTATATCGACTGACGATCAGGAAGCGCAACCTCAGTCCGGAATTCCTGCTCCGATTCATGCGTTCGAAGCCTGGACACTTCGAGTTCGAGCGCGACGCGACTGGGAGTAGCGCTTCAATGCAGAACATTGGCCAGCAATCCGTTCGAAACTTGTGGGTGCCAGTGCCGCCCCCTCCGGAACAAGCTGCAATCGTCGACTTCCTCAACCACGAGACAGCGAAGATCGACCAGATGATCGCCAAGGTCGATACTGCCATCGAACGCCTGCAGGAATACCGTACCGCTTTGATCACCGCGGCCGTGACCGGCAAGATCGACGTTCGCAGTGCCATTGCTCATAATGCTCCATTGGCACACGACGCACCGCGCCCCTACAATGGCCGAACAAAGCATCAGCATTAAGCCAGAGCTCATTCGCTGGGCGGTCGAGCGCTCCGGCCGTAGCACGGATACGCTCGCGCGCACGCTTCCCAAAATCACTGAATGGGAACGCGGCCAGGCACAACCCACCTTGCGCCAACTTGAAAAGCTTGCGAAGAAAACCTGGACCCCACTGGGCTATTTTTTCCTTGCCGAACCGCCCGAGGAACGCTTGCCCGTTACCGACTTTCGAACCGTCCGTGACAGACCGATCCCGCGTCTCAGCCCAAACCTGATCGACACTTTGCACACCATGCAGCGCCGGCAGGCATGGATGCGCGAATACCTGATCGAGATGGGGCACGAGCGCCTGCCCTTTATTGGATCGGCGAGCACGTCCGATGCAATCAATACTGTGGCTAAGAGCATCCGCCGTGTCCTCGACATGACGGACGGGTGGGCAGGCCAGATCAGCACGTGGGCCGAGGCGCTCTCGGTGTTGAGAGAGGCCGCCGAGACGGCGGGCATTATGGTGGTCATCAACGGAGTTGTCGGAAACAACACGAAGCGGAAGCTGGATCCGGACGAGTTCCGGGGTTTCGTTCTTTCGGACACTCACGCTCCGCTCGTATTTCTGAACGGCTCCGATGCACGGTCTGCACAAATGTTCACCCTTGCGCACGAACTCGTTCACCTGTGGCTGGGCGAAGGTGGGTTGTTCAATCTGCCGGAGTTACAGCCCTCCTCTCATCAGGTCGAGCAGTTCTGCAACAAGGTTGGCGCGGAGTTTCTGGTGCCGGCGCAGGAGCTCAAGCGGTTCTGGCCGGACGCGAAGGCGAGCCCCGAACCATTTCAGGCGATTGCGCGACAGTTCAAGGTCAGTCCGACCGTCGCTGCCCGCCGGGCTCTTGATCTCAATCTGATCGAATCGCAGGTATTTTTCGACTTCTTCAGCGCTTACCAAACCGACGAACGAAGGAAAGCAGCCGCCAAGAAAGGCGACGGAGATTTTTACAACAACCAGAACGTGCGACTGGGAAAGCGCTTCGCTCGTACCGTCATGCACGCGGCAAAGGAAGGGCGCCTGCTATATCGCGACGCATACAGCCTGACCGGTTTGCATGGTGCAACGTTCGATAAATACGCAAAGGCCTTAGGTGTTAGCGACTGATATGCCAAAGCGCCTTCGCTACCTCGTCGATGCGAACGTACTTATGGAGGCAAAGCGGCGTTATTATCGGTTCGGTTTGTGTCCTGGATTCTGGAAGTGCCTTTCTTGGCAGCACAAACAAGGCGTCGTTGGCAGCATTGACAAGGTGAAGGCGGAAATCGAGGAAGGCAAGGACGATCTGGCTCATTGGGTCAAGCGAAGCTGCCCCAAGACTTTTTTTGCCGCGAGTACTGACCCGAAAGTAGCAGGAGAGTACGGAAGAATCATGGCGTGGGTCCAGTCGCAAGCTCGGTACTCTGCTGCAGCCAAAGCTGAATTTGCCCAGGCCGCGGATGGTTGGCTTGTGGCATATGCCAAGGTGAGTGGCCTCGTCGTGGTCACGCATGAAGCGCCGGCGCCAGAGTCTCGGAAGGAGGTCAAGATCCCCGACGTATGTAATCAGTTCAACGTACCGTACGTGGATACCTTCGACATGCTTGAAGATATGAACACCGAGTTCACGTGGGAATCACCGAAATAGTTGAGCCAGCTGGGATGGTCGCGCGATAGTCATGAGTCAGACGACTGAAAAGGCGTTTATGCGAAAAAAACGTGAAACGGTGAAAGCGGGGACCGGGGATGTGTTCGTCGATCTCGGCTTCTCGGACGCGGGCGAACGCAAGCTGCGGGTGCAGCTCGCGATGCGGCTGAACGACCTGATCGCGGAGCAAAGCCTCACGCAGGCGAAAGTCGCGGTGCTGTTCGGCATCCCGCAGCCGCATGTCTCCGACCTCAAGCACTACAAGCTGAGCCGGTTCTCGTCCGAGCGCCTGCTGCGCTTTCTGACGCTGCTCGATCGCGATGTCGAGATCGTCATCCGGCGCAAGGCCAGAGGTCACTCGTCGGGACTGGTTTCCGTGTCGGTGGCCTAACAAATAAAACCACGAGCGATGATTACACCTCCAGGCGACGCCATGTGATCGTCTTCAACGACCATGTCCCAGACCAACGAAAAGGCTTTTGAAAGCTACGTCGAAACCATCCTGCTGAATCAGGCAGGCTGGCAGTCGGGCACGATTGTCGAGTGGGACGAAGCGCGGGCACTGTTTCCGGCGCGCGTGATCGCGTTTCTGCAGACGACGCAGGAAAAGCTTTGGGAGCAGATGCGCGCGCTGCACGGCGCGGGGCTGGAGGAACTGCTGCTCAATGTCCTGGTCAAGGAACTCGATCTCAAAGGCCCACTGCATGTGCTGCGGCACGGCTTCAAGTTCTACGGCAAGAGTTTCCGGCTCGCCTACTTCAAGCCCGCGCACGGCCTCAACGACGAGGTGCAGGCGCTCTACGCGCAGAACCAGTTGACAGTCACGCGCCAGGTGCCCTGCCATCCCGGCAAACACGATACGATCGATCTGGTGTTCGCGGTTAACGGGTTACCGGTCGCGACCTGCGAGATCAAGAACCCTGGCACCGGCCAGAGCTGGCGGCAGGCGGTGCGCCAGTACCAGAAGGATCGCGATCCGCGCGCGCCGCTGTTCGGTTTCAAGACCCGCGCGCTGGTGCATTTCGCCGCCGATCCGGACGAGGTACACATGGCGACGCGGCTGCGCGGCGAGCAGACGCTGTTCCTGCCCTTCAATCGCGGCAGCCATCCGGGCGAGGTGCAGTGCGGCGCGGGCAACCCGCAGCATCCTTCTGGCCATCGCACCGGCTACTTCTGGGAGGACGTGCTCCAGCGCGACAGCTTCCTCGACATCCTCGGCCATTTCATGTTCGTCGAAAAAGAGGAAGAGAAGGTTGACGACGGCAAGGGCGGCCAGCGGCGTGTCGTTAAGGAGGCGTTGATCTTCCCGCGTTTCCATCAGCTCGATGCGGTGCGCAAAATCGTAACGGCCGCGCGGCAGGAAGGACCGGGTCGAAACTACCTGATCCAGCACTCCGCGGGGAGCGGCAAGACAAACAGTATCTCCTGGCTTTCGCACCGACTGGCCAGCCTGCACGACGCGGGCGATCGTAAGGTCTTCGATTGCGTGGTCGTCATCACCGACCGGCGCGTGCTGGACCAGCAGCTCCAGGATGCGATCTATCAGATCGAGCACGCGCAGGGCGTGGTCAAGGCGATCGACCAGGACTCGAAGCAGCTCGCGACGGCGTTGATCGACGGCACCAAGATCGTGATCACGACGCTGCAGAAGTTCCCGTTTGTGCTGCGCGGATTGCTCCACGTCGCCGGCGCGGAAACGCAGGACAACCCGACCGCGGAGCAGAAGCAGCAGGCCAGGGAGTGGGAAGCTGCGATCGCTGCGCGCCGCTATGCGGTGATCGTGGACGAAGCGCACTCCAGCCAGACGGGCGAGACGGCACGGGAGCTGAAGGCCATTTTTGGCAACGGCGTCGGCGCCGACGCGGCGGAGGGGGAAGAAGGCGAGGCCGACTGGGAAGACCGGCTGAACCATGTGATGGCCTCGCGCGGGCGGCAGGCCAATCTGAGTTTCTTCGCCTTTACCGCCACCCCCAAGGGCAAGACGCTCGAGCTGTTTGGCCGTGCCGGCGCGAGCGGCACGCCGGAGGCCTTTCACCTCTACAGCATGCGACAGGCGATCGAGGAGGGGTTCATTCTCGACGTGCTGACCAACTACACGACCTACACAACTTTCTTTCGTCTCCTCAAGGCCGCCGAGGACGACCCGACACTGCCGAAGAAGCAGGCGGCGCGCGCGCTTGCGAAGTTCGCCAGCCTGCACCCGCACAACATCGAACAGAAGACCGAGGTGATGGTCGAGCACTTCCGCCGCAGCGTGCTGCACCGGATCGGCGGACGAGCAAAGGCGATGGTCGTTACTTCGTCGCGGCTGCACGCGGTGCGCTACAAGCTGGCGTTTGATGGCTACATCGCGGAGAACGGATACACCGATGTCCGTCCGCTCGTCGCGTTTAGCGGGAAGGTTACGGACCCGAAAACCGGAATCGAGTACACCGAGCCGGGAATGAACACAGACATCATCACGGGAAAGCCGATCAGCGAAGGGCAGCTTCCCGCGCGCTTCGACTCGCCCGACTACCAGATTCTGCTGGTCGCCAACAAGTACCAGACGGGCTTCGATCAGCCGCTGCTGCATACGATGTACGTGGACAAGCGGCTCGACGGGGTGCAGGCGGTGCAGACGCTCTCGCGCCTGAACCGGATGATTCCCGGCAAGGACACGCCCTTCGTGCTCGATTTCGTCAATGATGCCGAGAACATCTTTCGCGCCTTCAAGCCTTACTACGACAAGACCGAGCTGGCGGAGGCGTCAGACCCGTCGAAGCTGGAGACGCTGAAGCACGAACTCGATCAGGCACAGGTGTACCACTGGAGCGAGGTCGCGGCCTTCGCGCAGGTGTTCTACAAGCCAGCCGAGCGTCAGGGGCCGGCCGACCATGCGCACATGCAGCGACACCTGCAGCCCGCGGTGGATCGCTTCAAGGCTATCGGCGAAGAAGACAAGCGCCGGGAGTTCCGCGAAAGGCTCTCCGGATATGTGCAGGTCTACGCATTCCTGAGCCAGATCGTTCCCTACGCCGATCCCGACCTGGAGATGCTTTACAGCTACGGGCGTTTTCTGTTGCCGCATCTGCCGCTCGATCGCGACGCAACGATCATCAGGGTGGGCGACGAGGTGGCGCTGCAGTATTACCGGCTGGAGCGGGTTTACGCCGGACCGATTGACCTGCGCGAGGGAGAGGCCGCGTACGTCAAGAGCCCGACCGAGGTCGGCACCGGCAAGGCCAAGGACGAGAAGGCGCCACTGTCTGAGATCATCGAGGTGCTCAACGAGCGCTTCGGCACGCAGTTCGCCGAGGAGGACCGGCTCTTCTTCCAGCAGATCAAGGAAAAGGCCTGCAAGAGCGAACAGGTCATTCGTACCGCGATGGCCAATCCGCTCGACAAGTTCGAGTTGGGGATCCGCAAGCTGATCGAAGACCTGATGATCGAACGTATGGGCGAAAACGACAAGATTGTCACGCGCTACATGGCGGATCAGGAGTTCCAGGGCTCCGCGTTCCCGATTCTCGCGCGAGAAATCTTCGAAGCCGTGCGAGCGACAAGCGGCGAAGCCGCAGGCAACACTGAGAAGACTGCCAACCGCGACACTTCCCAGACAATGTAGTGTCCGTCATCGGCGTGAGATGCCGGCATGACGATCCGCCGATCGCTCAGTATTTCTCGTTTCGAATCTTGCGGATGAGTTTGTCCGCCGGGGTCCTGGCCATCGGCATGACTGCACGCAATGCCCGCAGGCGCGCAAAATCGATTCCGCGCCTGACAGTCCCGGCAGGCGCAAGCCGTGCGACAGGTTTGCCCCGGCGAGTGATCACAACTTCTTCGCCGCTAAGCGCGCGTTCAATCAGTTTGCTCAGCCGGGCCTTGGCCACGGAGATGCTGAAGGTGCCCATGGGACTCTCTCGAAAATTCCGTCAACCCATATAGCCTACCATCCCGACTGGTAGAGAAACGGGCGACGATTCATGGCAGGAAGCGGCAAGGCGGTCAGACTGAGACTGCCTCCATCCACTGCTGCGGCGTACCTACCCTGAACCCCGCCGCGAGGAGCCTCTTCTTGCCTAGCCTGAGCAGCGCCTTGTCCCTGGTGATCAGCCATTCGGCCCGGGCATCGCGAGCGAGTTCCAGGAATTTCTGATCATCGGCGTCAGCGCAGCGGGGAAGGGTAGTGCAAAGGATGTCCATTGCCGGCTCGTTCCTGCTGCTGCAATGATCGACTTGGGCGAGAGCGGCTTGTCTCTGCGCTTCGGTCAGACGGAATTCCGGATAGCCCAGGACCTCGCGCAATTCGGCGAGACAGGCTTGGTCTATCACGATTTGGATGGCCGCTTTCCGGTGCGCCTCCCTCAGCGGGTCGACCGATGGATCGTTGAACACCAGCCAGTCGATCCACACATTGGTGTCCAGCACCAATTGCATAGGAGATTTCAAAACTTTTCGTAGCCGTGCAGGTAACGCCATTGTCCATGGGGTAATTCGCCGAGTGCAATGCGGCCGATGCGCACGCGCTTCAGGCCGGTGACCTGCAGGCCCACGAGTTCACACATGCGCCGGATCTGGCGCTTCTTGCCTTCTCGCAAAACGAAGCGCAATTGGTCGTTGTTCTGCCAGGTCACGTTGGCCGGCTTGAGCGGGACATCGTCCAGGCTGAGTCCATGATTCAAAAGCTTCATTCCCTTTTCATCGAGGCTGCCTTCCACCCGCACGAGATATTCCTTCTCGATGGCGGAATCCTCGCCGATCAGCAATTTGGCGACGCGCCCGTCCTGGGTAAAAACCAGCAGCCCGGTCGAGTCGATGTCCAGCCTGCCGGCAGGCGCGAGGCCCTTGAGATGATCGCGTTCGAAGCGTATTGACGGGTTGTCTGCGGCGAAGCGGTTGTCCGGCACAATTAACGTGCTGGCTGGGCGATACCCCGGCTCGGGCTGGCCCGAAACATAGCCGACGGGTTTGTGCAGCAGGATGGTGACGCGGGAAATGTTTTCCGCTTTTTTATCGAGCGTGATGGTTTGCGATGGATCGATGCGGGTTCCGAGTTCCTCGACGCGCACGCCATCCACGTACACCCAGCCGCGCTCGATGTATTCGTCCGCTTCGCGGCGGGAGCACAAGCCGCGCTCCGACATGAGTTTTGAAACGCGGATCTTTTGCTCTTCCGGAGCGGGCGAAGATTTCGGTGCGGGGGCCGCGGGCGAAGGGTGCGCCAGCGATGTTTTCTTGGGGCGCGGGGCGCTGCCGTAGGGGCTGGGCTTCGGTGCGGCAGCAGCGGGCACAGCGTGCGTCGGCGATGGTTGCTTCGCGCGCGGGGCGCTTGCGTAAGGGCCGGGCTTCGGTACAGGCGCTGGGCTCTTCGCCGGCGTTGGCGGCGGTGCGGGGGTTTTCACCGGTGCCGGACCTTTCGCGGACGCGGGTCCGCGGGCGCGCTGCGCAAGCCTGGCGCGAGTGGAACGCGCTACCTCCGGCCGGCCTGCGGGCTTGCCAGCCGGTTTGCGCAGCGTGCCACGTCCGGTCAAGCTGCCGCGACCAGTTCGCGCAGCACGTAGGGCAGGATGCCGCCGTGCCGGTAGTAGTCGACTTCGATCGGCGTGTCGATGCGCAACAAAACTTTCACGTTGCGCTGCGAACCGTCCGCACGCTTGATCACCAGCGTCACGTCCTGCTGAGGCCGGATCTCGCCATCGAGCCCGGTGATGTCATACGTTTCATCGCCCTTGATGCCCAGCGAATCGACCGTGTCGGCGCCTTTGAATTGCAGGGGCAGAACACCCATGCCGACGAGGTTGGAGCGGTGAATGCGCTCGAAACTCTTGGCGATGACGGCCTTCACGCCGAGCAGTTGCGTGCCCTTTGCCGCCCAGTCGCGCGAAGATCCAGTGCCGTATTCCTCGCCGCCGAAAACGATGGTCGGCGTTGCCTGGGCAATGTATTTCATTGCCGCATCGTAGATCGACAACTGTTCGCCGGAGGGCTGCAGCACCGTGACACCGCCTTCGATGCGACTGCCGTCGGCCTTCGGCGGCACCATGAGGTTCTTGATGCGTACGTTGGCGAAGGTGCCGCGCATCATCACGTCATGGTTGCCCCGGCGCGCGCCGTAGCTGTTGAAGTCGGCTTTCGATACACCGTTGGCGATGAGGTATTTTCCGGCGGGGGAGGTATCCTTGATCGAGCCGGCCGGGCTGATGTGGTCCGTGGTGACCGAGTCGCCGAAGATTCCCAGGGCGCGGGCGCCCGCGATCCTGCTGATCGCACCAGGTTGCATGCCGAAGCCTGCGAAGAACGGCGGTTCGGCGATATAGGTTGATTTAGGCCAGTCGTACACTTGTCCCGACGCCGACGATATCGCATTCCACAGGGGTTGGTCTTTGGTGAGATCGCCGTACAGCCGGCGGAAAGTCTTGGCGTCGGTGGCGTAACGCATCAAATCGTGAACTTCCTTCGTAGTCGGCCAGATATCGCCAAGGTAGACCGCTTTGCCGTTCTTGCTCTTCCCGACCGGCTCGGTCATCAGGTCCCTGAGCACGGTGCCGGCAATTGCATAGGCGACAACCAGCGGTGGCGACGCCAGGAAATTGGCCTTGATGTTGGTGTGGATCCGCGCTTCGAAATTGCGGTTGCCTGACAGCACGGCGCAGGCGATCAGGTCGTTCTTCACGACCGCTTCCTCGATCTGCGGATCGAGCGGTCCCGCGTTGCCGATACAAGTAGTGCAGCCGTACCCTGCAAGATAGAAGCCCAGCTTTTCCAGATAAGGCAACAGCCCGCCCTTGGTCAGGTACTCCGTCACCACTCGCGAGCCGGGGGCCAGCGAAGTCTTGATGTGCGGCCTCACGCTCAGGCCGTGTTCAACAGCTTTTTTCGCGAGCAAACCGGCGGCGATCAATACGCCGGGATTGGATGTGTTGGTACACGACGTGATTGCGGCGATCAGTACATCGCCATGTCCCAGATCGACCAAATCCGCTGACTCGGTGCCGCCGTGCACGCGGTCCGGCGTCGGGCGGTTGTCCATCATTTCGATTTCGGTGGACATGCTGGTGTTCTTCTTGCTGACGAGGCCGTGTTCATTGCCTCGCGCTTTGGGTGCCGATTCCTGTGCCTGCTCTCCGCCGCCGCGAATTGATGCTGGTGCTTGCGCGTGGCGCGTGACGAAGCGTGAATGCAAGTCCGCTGCGGATTTGTTGTAACCATTCTCGGCGGTCGGCAGCGAAAACAGATTGGAAAACGTGCTTTTGAGTTTTCCCAAGTCGATGCGATCCTGCGGGCGCTTCGGGCCCGCCAGGCTGGGCGTGATCGACGACAGGTCAAGCGAGAGTTCCTTGCTGTAGTCAATGTCGCCTGCCTTCGGTACGCCGTACAGGCCCTGCGCTTTGAAATAGGCGGCGAACGCATCGATTTCTTCTTTCGTGCGGCCAGTGCCCTTGAAATATTCGATGGTGACATCATCGACCGGGAAGAAGCCCATGGTGGCGCCGTATTCCGGCGCCATGTTGCCGATGGTCGCGCGATCGGGCAGCGCCAGACCGGCGGTCCCTTCGCCAAAGAACTCGACGAATTTGCCGACGACTTTCTGCTGGCGCAGCATTTCGGTCACGGTCAGTACCAGGTCGGTGGCGGTGACGCCCTCGCGCAGCTTGCCGGTGAGATTGACGCCGACCACGTCGGGCGTCAGAAAATACACCGGCTGTCCCAGCATGCCGGCTTCTGCTTCGATGCCGCCCACGCCCCAGCCGACTACGCCGATGCCGTTGATCATCGTGGTGTGCGAATCGGTCCCGACCAACGTATCGGGATAGTAGACGCCGCCTTTCGAGTGGACGCCGCGTGCCAGATACTCGAGGTTCACCTGGTGCACGATGCCGACACCGGGAGGCACGACTTTGAATGTATCGAAGGCCTGCATGCCCCATTTCATGAACTGGTAGCGCTCCTTGTTGCGCTGGAATTCCAGTGCCATGTTCTGGCCGAGCGCTTCTTTCGTGCCGTAATAATCGATTTGCACCGAATGGTCGACGACCAGGTCGACCGGAACCAGCGGCTCGATGACTTTCGGATTCTTGCCCATTTTCGCCGCGACGCCGCGCATGGCCGCCAGGTCGGCCAGCAGGGGCACCCCGGTGAAATCCTGCAGAACGATGCGGGCGACCACGAACGGAATTTCGTCGGTTCGCGATGCATTGGGCGCCCAGGCCGCGAGCTGCCGCACATGCTCTTCGCTGACTTTCTTGCCGTCGAAGTTACGCAGCACCGATTCAAGCACGATGCGGATCGAGACCGGCAGGCGGGAAATCTTGCCGATGCCGGCTTTCTCCAGTGCAGGCAGCGAGTAGAACTGGCCCTTCTTGCCGGCACCGGGAGAGAACTCTTTGAGCGTGTTGAACAGGTTGTGGGTCATGGGGGAATCTCCAGAAATAAAATTCGTCAGTTGGCGCAGGGGCCGAGCCTCAGCCCGTTGATGATGTCCAGTATCGGCGACGCCGCAGTGTCGCCTTCCTTTTTTACGTTCTGCGTGTCGGAGTAGGTCCCCGCGGCCGCGACGATGCGGCCGCTGACCTGGGCGGGTTTCCCGCCTGACTGGCATGAGCCGGAGTACAGCCCACGCTCGCCATGCCATTCGACTTTCCAGCCGGTGCAGGCGCTTTTCTCTTCACGCGAAAGGAAGCCGTTGACCGGAGACATGGCATCCGCGATGTCTGCCGCGGTAATACAGTAGCGGCCGATGAGGTTTGCCGCCATGCCACCCGAGCGGGTGAATTCCCAGGTGCCCGGCTGCATCGGATTGGAGTCCGCGCGCGCCGGGAGGGCAGCGGACAGTCCGAGCAGCATCACGGCGGCGGCGCGCATCGAAGGTCAGATGACCATCATGTCGACGAATTCGTTGACCGGCGTTGCCGCCAGCTTTTTCGGTTCCAGACACAGGTCGAGGATCGCCTTTTGCTGCTTGGTCGGGAAGCGTCGCGCCAGGTTGGTCTTGAATTTTTCGACGAGGACCGGCATGCCTTCCTTGCGGCGGCGCTTGTGGCCGATCGGATACTCAACGACGATTTCCTTGAGTTTTTTGCCGTCGGTGAATTCGACCGTCAGCCCATTGGCGATCGAGCGTTTCTCGGGGTCGTGATAGTCCTTGGTGAATTGCTTGTCCTCGACGCAGACGATCTTGTCGCGCAGCTTGTCGATGCGCGCATCCTTAGCGATGGCGTCTTCGTAGTCGCCCGCGGTCAAGCGGCCGAACAGGATGGGTACAGCCACCATGTACTGGATGCAATGGTCGCGGTCTGCCGGATTATCCAGCGGGCCCTTCTTGTCGATGATGCGGATGCAGGCTTCGTGCGTGCGGATGGTGATCTTCTTGATGTCTTCGGGCTTCTTGCCGAGCTTCTGTAGTTCCTTGTTGATCGTCATCGCGGCTTCCACGGCGGTCTGCGAATGGAAT